>JAISVU010000064.1 GCA_031271375.1 Clostridiales bacterium
TGTAGACATATTCAACGCCGTTATACTGCTTCGATGTGCGCACTGAGTAGAGCATCCCCTCGAAGTCGCGGATCATCTGCATGTCGTGATAGATGCCCAGCAAGTCGCTTTTTGAATAAGATTCCGCCGATTCGGCGAAGGATTTCTGGTAAGCATTTAATGGAATGGGATCGAAGCGCAACTCGCCCATAGCGCGGGCTTTTGCCGGGTCGACAAATTGGCTCTTAGGCATGGAACACGGCCTCCTTAATAATTTCCGCAACGGTGGGGTGCGGGAAGATGATTTTCTTTATCTGGTTAAGGCTCATTTCTCGGTACATAATCGCTGAGAGGGTTGAGACAATCTCGGAAGCCGGATTGCCCAGCATATGAGCGCCGATGAGCTTCGCGCCGCTCCATACCAGCTTTATGAACCCGGAGCCGCCTTCGTTCTCGGCAAGGAAGCGCCCCGAATACTGCATAGGCAGCTTAGTTTCGCTGGCGCTGATAGCCTTTTGCCTTGCGGATTCAAGCGTCTCGCCGATTCCGGCGGCTTCGGGGTTTGTGTAGATAACGGACGGGATGGCGTTATACTCCATGATATCCCGCCGCCCCAGGATGTTATTAACGGCGACCTCGGCTTCGCGGTAGGCGGTGTGGGCCAGCATATGCCTGCCGTTCACGTCGCCCGCAGCGTACACGCCGGGGACGCCCGTCTTCATCAGCTCGTCGGTTATAATAGCGCCGCGTTCCGCCGGGATGCCCAGGCTCTCAATGCCCATACCCTTTGTGCTGGGCTTTCTGCCCACTGACGCAAGCGTCTTCTCCGCGCCAAGCTCCGCGACGTCTTTTACGGCGGCGCCCAGCTTGAATTCAACGCCCTTTTTCTCATATATTTTCTGCAGTTCGTCCGAAACCTCGCGGTCGAAAGGCCCTGCGACCTTGTCAGCCATTTCATAAACAACAACCTTGCTGCCCGCCGAGTTAAAGAGGCTCGCCATCTCCAGGCCGATAACCCCGCCGCCGATTATCGCTAACGTCTTGGGTATCTCAGTCAGCGCGAGTATCTCCCGGTTGGTCATGCAGGTTTCGATGCCTTTAATTGGCGGCATTACCGGCTCGGAACCCGTGCAGATTAAAATATTTCTCGCTTCGTAGACATTTCCCGCCGCCTCAACCGCGAAGCCATTGGCGGCGCGGCCCGTGATTACGGCGTGTTCGCGGACTATCTCAACGCCGGCTTTTTTCAATCCCGCCTCGACGCCTGCCACCAGCTTTTTGACGACGGCGTCCTTGCGTTTTACGGCGGCGGCGTAGTCCAGCACCGGGTTCCCGCAGGTTACGCCATATTTTACGCCGCCGCCGTTCATATAGTCATAGATTTTGGCGGAGTAGAGCAGGGCTTTTGAAGGGATACATCCCTCGTTGAGGCAGACGCCGCCTAGATTGCGTTCCTCGAACAGCAGGGTTTTCAATCCCTCGCCGCCCGCCAGCTCGGCGGCGCGGTACCCGGCGGGGCCGCCGCCCAATATACTCAAATCGTATATCATATATGATATCACCTCTTTTGGAATCTATCTGGCCAGCAATGCCGTAAACCTTTCTAAATTCCTGCATAAGTCTTGAAGGAACTTCGAGGCCGGAGCGCCGTCGATGGCCCGGTGGTCATAAGTGAGGGAGAGGGTCATGCAGGGATATGGCGTAAGCTGGCCCTGTTCCTCCCTCACGCGGGTCGTGATGGCATTAACGCCCAAGATGCCTGTCTGCGGCGGGTTAAGAATCGGGGTAAAGCTCTCTATGCCGTACTGGCCCAGATTGGACACGGTGAAGCTGCCGCCGGACAAGAGTTCCGGCGCGACCGTCCCGTTTCGGCAGCCTTCGGCCAGGGCTTTCAGCTTCGACGATATCTCAAGCAAAGACATGCTGGAAGCGTCGATGATAACCGGCACCATCAGCCCTCTCTCGGTGTCCACGGCGCAAGCCAGGTTGACGTTCCTGAAATAGCGTATCGTATCGCCGATAAGCCAGGCGTTAAGGACGGGATGCGCGGGAAGCGTGCGCGTAACGGCGTACAGCACCATATCGGTAAGGGTTATGCCGGACAGTCCCTCGGTTTCTTTCAGTATTTTACGGTACGCCAGGATATCCGACGCGTCGAAGCCGGCGGTATGGGTGAGCTGCGCCGTGTTTTGCAACGAGGCTGACATATTCTTCGCGATAGTCCTACGGATGACCGACAGCGGCTCTTCACGGTATGGTTTGCCTTCTATGAACGTAGGCGCGTCCGCCCTCCCGATTATAAGCGATTCGATGTTTTTACTCACAGGCTCGGAAGCCTCCAGCAAAGCGAATATATCCCGCTCGATAACCCGGCCTTCCGGCCCTGTGGGAATAGCCAGCTTAGGGTCAATATCGTTCTTCTCGGCCAAACGCCTGGCCCGGGGCGATACGCCGCTTCGCGTTTCACGCTCAGAGGTATTAGGCATTAGGTAAGAGGTAAGAGGTGAAGTTACTGTACGGTCATCCGGTTTTTCACTTATTATCTCTTCCCTGTTATCTTTAGGCTCGTTCAGCGCCGTTTCCGCGCTGAACGCCTCCCCGGCTTGCCCGATAACGCAGACCGGAGACTTCACCAAAACCTCGTCGCCCTCGTTTGCCAGCAGGGCCAGCACCGTGCCGGTAAACTCCGACTCCACCTCGAAGGACGACTTCCCCGTTTCAAGGGTAAAGAGCCTGTCCCCGGCTTTTACCGCGCTGTCTTTTGATACATGCCATTGGGTCAGGACGGCGCTCTCCTCAGAAATGCCGATCTGCGGCAGCAATACAATGTTCGCCAAAGCGATACCTCCCTCTATTTGATAATCGTTATATTCTTATTGCTTTGCCCGGTACCTCTCAACTTCCCAGTTAAGGATGAAGCGCGTAAAAATTGCGTCAGAACGGCGCTATCATATGAAATGCCGATCTGCGGCAGCAATACAATATTCGCCAAAGCGATACCTCCCTCTATTTGATAATCGCTGTATTATTATTGTTTTACGCGGTACTTCTCAACTTCCCAGTTAAGGATGAA
>JAISVU010000084.1 GCA_031271375.1 Clostridiales bacterium
CGGAGAGAGCAAGGCCGGATCGGGTTTGCGGGTTTAAGACCGAAAACCACGGAGGCGATGTGGTGTGCGCTGCTGTGTCCGTACTCTGCCAGAATACCGTGAACAGCCTTGAAGGCCTCACAAGCTGCCGCCTGGAATACCGCTATGAAGCCGACGGGGGATACCTTGAGTGCGTTTTACCAGGCATCCTTACGGAAGACGAAGAACCGCAGGAGGAGTTGAAATCAGAACTCCTGATGCAATCGTTGGTTCTTGGGCTCAAGGCGGTTCAAAAGGCTTACGGATCGGGAAAGCTGGGGCTTGGTATCAAGACGGAGTATGTGAAGACCGGTTTTACGCTCTTCCCGGAAGAAATACCGGCAATAAGCAAATCAAAGGCCGGTACAAAAAAGGAATCCAAAAAAGAAACGCCGCCTAAGGCAGCGATAGAATTTAAGAGGTGACGATATGTTAAAGATTAATCTTAGTTTTTTCGCCCATAAAAAGGGCGTCGGCTCCACAAAGAACGGCCGGGATTCAGAAGCGAAGCGCCTCGGGCCTAAGCGGGCCGACGGCCAGGTCGTCAAGGCCGGGAACATCCTGTTTACTCAGCACGGGACAAAGATACACCCCGGGATTGGCGTCGGTATTGGGAAGAACGATACGCTTTTCGCGCTGGTTGACGGACGCGTGCGTTTTGAGCGCAAGGGCCGGGATAAGAAGCAGTGCTCGGTTTATCCGGTTACAGCCCCGGCGGAGGTTAAAGCGGAAGTCGTCTAAATAGCAGAGACCGGATACCAGACTTAAAGAAGAGACAGGAAAAAGACTTATACCGAAAATGAAACGGCAGTCTGAGGAAATGAAGCCTTAGGCTGCCGCTTTTAAAAGAAGCGTGACAACATATCATTCAGAAAGGACAGGTGCCTTAAAAGTGGATAATGTACAGATTATATCGGCAAGTGAAATGGGTGAGTTATATACCAGTATCTCTACCGCGATAAAGAACCGCAGAAGAGTGGTTATAACGGATGAACAGGGCAAAGGGGAAGGTGTTATTGTCAATCTGGCTGATTATGAGGCGTTAATTGAGGGAGATTGGGAACGGTATGTCAATAGAGCGCTGGCCGAGGTGGAAGCGGTGGAGAACGACCCGGCGACTTGGATTAGCCTTGAAGAGTTTTTGCAAGATTGAAGGGAGATACGATGGCTTATACCGTTAAATCTTCAAATGAAGCTAAGGCTGATAAGAGGAATATCGTCACCTATTTATCTAAGTTCTCCGTTAATGCCCCAATACGGTTTAAACAAGAATTAACGCGTTATTCGAAAATGTTGGTTCAAACGCCGCATATATTTGCGGTGTTTCAAGCCAAACCCAAGTATCGCCATGTAGTAATTTTCGGTTCTTATGCCATGTTTTACACGGTTGACGAGGCCACTAAAACGGTTCTTATATATCGTATAATACACGGAGCCAGAGATACCGATAATATCCTTTAGCCGCTATATTAAAAGGTGTGACAATATGAACAGACGCAAATACATCGGCTTCCCTCACCGCTGTATAAAATCATATTCGTCCAAAGTATCGAGGCTGGATGAGGACGGAATAAAGGGTTACGCCTCTTTTATGATGATTGAATCCGTCAATGAACCGCTTTACGTCGGCAATAACAATAATATAGTCGAATGGTATGTCGATATAAATAAAGAGAACGGAGTAGACGAGGAAGGCAATCCATACGGCGACGACCTGTACCTGGACGCCGTACTGCTCCCCGGCGGGGATGTCCTTGTCCTTGACGCAGACGAATTGAAGACCGCTCTGGAGAATGACAGTATTACACAGAATAACTTCAATATGGCCTACGATACGCTGAATATGCTGAGAGAAACTCAGATTTTGACTGTGACATACATGAAGGACCTGTGTCATAGATTAAAACGATTAATAAAAGATTAAAACGAAAGGGTCAAGGGACGAAGTCCCTTGCGGGGTTTGGGGCGGAGCCCCAAGAATTCAATGTTCATAGACAAAGCTAAAATAACGATCAAATCGGGCAAAGGCGGCGACGGGGCTGTGTCGTTTTACCGCGGTAAGTACGTGCCTAACGGCGGGCCGGACGGCGGAGACGGCGGGGACGGCGGCGGCGTTATTTTCGTCGCCGACAGAAACGTGGCTACACTGATGGACTTCAGGTACAAAAAAGCCTATGAGGCCCAGGCGGGCGAGGACGGCGGGAAGAAGAACTGCTCGGGTAAGAAAGGCGCGGATATAACAATCCGGGTCCCCGTGGGCACCGTGATACGGGAAGAGCAAAGCGGGCTGGTTATGGCCGATATGAACCAAGACGGAATGCAGAAGACGCTGGCAAAAGGCGGCCGGGGCGGCAGGGGCAACCAGCACTTCGCTACGGCGGTGCGCCAGGCCCCGCGCTACGCGGAAAAAGGCAGGGACGCCGAGACCTATAACGTAACGCTGGATTTGAAGCTCATCGCGGACGCAGGGCTTGTGGGCCTTCCCAACGCGGGGAAGTCCACGCTGCTGTCAATGGTGACGAACGCGAGCCCCAAGATAGCCAACTACCATTTCACGACGCTTACGCCTAACCTGGGCGTGGTGCGAAACCGCTACGGGAACGAGTTTGTAATGGCGGACATACCAGGCCTTATTGAGGGCGCGAGCCAGGGAGCGGGACTGGGGCATGAGTTCCTCGGCCATGTGGAGCGCACGAAGATACTCGTCCATATTGTGGACGCATCAGCCAGCGAAGGCGGCGACCCGCTGGATTTTATCGACACCGTCAACGCAGAGCTTGCGGCCTACAGTCCTGAACTGGGAAAAAAGCCGCAGATAATCGCGGCAAACAAGATGGACATTCCCGGGGCGGCGGAACATTTTGAACGTATGAAGGATAAATGGCAAGAACGCGGCGTCGTCGTGATGCCCATTTCGGCGGCGGCGGGAACGGGCTTGCAGGAGCTGCTCGCCGAGGCGTGGAAGATGGTGTCGTCAGCGTCTGAAACCATTACCTATGAAGAAGAGTATGATAAAACCGCCATTCTGGACGGTTTGAAAACAGAGCATACGCCCTTTACCGTAAAATCGCCAAAACCCGGTTATTTCCTCGTTGAGGGTGTCGGGGTAGAGAAGATGGTGGGATATACTAATATGGACGCCGAAGCGGGGATGGCTTTCTTTCAGAAGTACCTCCGCGATAAAGGCATCATTGACGAGCTGGAGCGCATAGGCGTCAGGGACGGCGATACAGTTAAAATTTACGATATGGAGTTCGATTATTTCAAATAGTGTATTTATAACGCGGAGGAGGGATTAATGTGAAGAATGTCAAGATATCGCTGACTGTCATGTTTATTGCGGTGTTTCTTGGACTGACGGCTGTGCCCGCACACGGAGCGATCAGCAGAATCACCGGGCTGCGCCAAAAGGCTCCTGAGTTCCCAGACCCGGCTTTTAAGTCCATGATCCAGGCAATGCTGGAAACGGATGTAATAAAATCCGAGGATCTAAATCTCTTGTATGCCGATACCTCCGATGAACTCTTCACCGACATTGTCGAGTATAATGAACTTGAAGATTATGACATAGATAAAATGCTTTTAGTGGCCTGGGGCAGGATTGCCCGCAATTATGAAGAGTTCAGCGCAATAGCGGATAACATGGAAGACAGCAGAACCCCAGTGAAGTTTGATATGAGAAACATAGCGCCCTTTCGCGATGTTCAGCTGCTGATGTTTTATAATTGTGCGCTGAACGACGCCGAGGCCCTTTCAGAACTGCCGAATCTGCTGGCTATAGACATTACAGAGTGCCGCGTTACCGACGCGGCGATGTTCTATGATTTCCCCCACCTCAAACACCTTTCCATCGAGACCAGTACGATTACATACGAAGCCCCGTATATACCCAGCAGCGATGAAAGCGGCCTTGAGTGGGTTTATTATTACGCAAACGAAGGCATGATGTCGCCGCCGCATTTATCCATGCTGAAAAACGCGGAGCTTATAGGTTTGGTGAACTGCGAAGTCTTCAGCCTCGACCAGTTCAAAGAGCTGACAGGCTTAAAGGTTCTTTATTTATGGGGAAACTCTATTATGAGCCTTGAACCGCTGCGAGAACATACATCGCTGGAATTCTTAGACGTTTCCTACAATCTTGTTAATGACATAACACCGCTGACCGGCCTTGAAAACCTGTATTATCTGGATATCGAGAGCAACAACATCAAGGAGACGGATTATAACCGGTTAAAAGAAGCGCTTCCCGCCTGTGAAATAAACTGGGATGAGTAATGTGAGTAAAAATAGAGCCAAAGGCATAAACTAACCTTTGGCTCAATTTATTTGATGTATGAATTTAGAAGGATTTACCGGCCATCTGGCGCTCCTGGTTTTCGATCATTTTCTTAAACGTGTGACCCGCGCGATTCTTCAATCTGGACATATATTTCTCTGTCGTTTCTCCTGTAAAAAGCTTGATTTCAAGCCTTAAACCGGTCTTTTCGGGTGTTACGAAAATCTTGTCGATGTATTTGTCTATGAAGCTCTTATTAATAACTCCCTGTGCGGCGTCCTGCTGCGCGTCATATAATACGCGCCTGATGGTATCTAAGTGTTTTTTAAACTCCATCTTAGAGTTTTCCTGTTCTTGCAGCTCCGCAATCTCAGCTTCGGCCTGGGTTATTTCATCCTCGCACTGCTGTTTCATAACAATAAATTCCTTGTCGGTTATCTGCCCTGTGACATTGTATTCCAGCAATTTCCCTTTCTTTTTCAGGGCCAGCTCAATACGCCGCTCCATCTCATCAAGTTTTTTCTGGATTTCGCCCTCGTCATGGAGAGATTTATACATTTGAATATACTGATCTATTAACTTTTCAACGTCAGTCTCCGTTTCTTTGAACACCTCGAAAAGCAGCGGCTTAATCTCGTCCTCATAAATGGCAAATGAAGCGCATGAATCCGCGCCGTTGTTTATCTTACCGCTGCAAAGCCAGCGGCTGTTCTTGTTGCCGCTCTTGTCCGTGGATTCCCGCCGGTAATATGGCAAACCGCAGTCGGTACAGAATAATTTCCCGGTTAAGAGGTTGGCGTGATTGCATATCCCCTGCCGGTTCTTTACGTCCTCGCTCCGCCGCCGCAATACGGCGTTGGCCCTGTCCCATATTTCCTCGCTGACAATGGCCGGGACAATCTCCCCGGTTTCATCCTTAAACATCACCCATTCCTCTGGCGGGAGGAATTTCTGTTTCTTCGTAAACATATCGACAACTTTGACCTTGTTGCCGACATAGTAGCCCTTGTATTTGGGATTGGATATGACGTTTGACATGGTTGTGTGGGCGATTTTTTTACCGTTAAGGTTACGGTAGCCCTTGTCCCAAAAAATATTTTCAATCTGCTTCATACTGTATTCGTTTGTAGCGTACAGTTCAAAAAGCTCGCGTATCATAACCGCCTCGCCCTCGTCGATAACCAGCTTTCTGTCTTGCTTCCGGTAGCCAAAGATACGGCTGTTGCCTAGAACCACATTCTTCTTAATCGCCTGCTGATGCCCGAACTTTATACGGCTGGAGAGCTTTCGAAGCTCATCCTGAGCTATGCCGGACATAATTGTAAGGCGCAGCTCGCTGTCCTCGTCAAGGGTATTTATATTATCGTTCTGAAAAAACACTCCGACCCCGCTGCCCAAAAGCTCCCGCGTGAACATAATGCTGTCCAGCGTGTTGCGGGCGAAACGGGTTATTTCCTTTGTAATTATCAAGTCGAATTTCCCGCTTTTGCCGTCCTTAACCATCTGATGAAAATTCTCGCGCTTCTTGGTGGAGATGCCCGACAAACCCTCGTCAATGTATCCGGGGCAAAACACCCATTTCTCATTCCTTTTTATTAAATCCTCATAATAAGAAATCTGGTTGTCAAGGGAGTTAAGCTGCTCATCGCTGTCGCTGGACACGCGGGCATAGAAAGTCACCCGCAGGGGCAAGTCGTAGACCGTCCTAGTTTTTAATTGCTGCCTGGTATTATGTATGTCCATTATTATCCTCTTTTCATTCGATCATTATTATCCATATTTTAGCACGATCAGAAACAAAAATCAAGAGTGTAAAATAAGGAAAAGCCGCTTGACGGCGGCTCTCCCGTTATTCCTGTGACGAACGGCGTTTTACGCCTTTTACGGCGCTTTCTTCAATTTTTAACCGCATTTTATTACGCATGACTTCCGAGATGATGCCCTTCTCATAAAGGGTTTGGTTAAAAAAATCCAGCCATATCTCATTTGACAGGGCGCGTTTATTTTCAGCGTCTCCCATGCCCCACCTCCTTCGCGTAGTTTTCCCAAAATTCTTTTTTGAATCCTCTTAAACGCATATGTCGTTGTATGTTTTGGCGGCGGCTTTTTTCATCGTTATTTCCTTTCCTTTTTGGATAAAATCCCGCAAGTCCTCGTTATAGTCTTTAAGGGTAGGAAACTCAAGCCGGGTCTGGAAACCCAGGCCGGAACATTTGCGTGTCAGATTTACGGCGGCCTCGCGCCCTGCCGGGTCGTTGTCCAGGCAAAATACCAGCTCGTTAATGCCGGAGTACATTTCAAAGTATTTTATGAGCGCCGTGTCCGAGGTTCCCGCCAGCGAAAGGCGGTTCTGACCCTTCCATGCCTCCGTGGAACCAGCTTCCGCGTTTACAAGGCTGGCGTGGCTCATAGCGTCGATGGGGCTTTCAAAGACATATAGACGCCCGGATTGGGAGTATGTCATGTTGAAGCCGTAGCGTTTATCGCTCCCGGCGCAATCCACACGGAAAGAGCAGTCCCCGTATGTACCTCGCAGGCTGGCGAACCGGGGCCGGCAGTGTTCGTCGAAGCCAACAAACACAACGTTTCCGCGAATGTCGCCGTACAGCTTTCCTTCTTGAATCAGCGAGCTTATAATCCGGCTGTCTATGCCGCGCTTATTATACAGGTAGCTGTACACGCGGCCCTGATGGAAAACGCTTTTTTCGGGAAGGACAAGCGTTTTCTCCTGGGGCCTGGGTTCCGGCGCTGACGCTATCCCGGAACAAGAACCGGCAGAAACAACCGCCTCCCGGAAGGATAAGTTTTCAGCCTTAATCAGATAATCCAGCGCCCCGTAACCGCCGACGCCTTTACTGTGCCAGTACCATGAACGGCGGTCGTCTTTCACGGCGAGGCTGGGGTGCTGATTACAGCGGTAAGCACCGCCCCGATGGGCGAAGGCAAAACCGCAGCGCCTTTCCAAAAAGGCGATTATGTCAGTATTCCTTGCCTGTTCAACTTCTTTGGTGTCAATCAAGTATCATCCCTCCATTTTTATAAGGATAAATCATTGCTTTTAACGTGCCGCGCCGGATCGCGCCGCTGTGACGGCGGTGATTCCAGCCGCGTTTCCAGCGAGCGGAAATAGCTGTGCAGCTTTCCCCAATCCCGGTATTCCCTGTCTTTCTGCGAATACCGCCTGCTGCTTTCAGCGTTAGTCTCCTTTAACTCCGCAATCTTTTTGTCGATGTCTTTGACCTTTGGGAGCGGGCGCTTTACTTTTTCGAGCCTGCTTTTGGCACATTCGTGGGCTTCTATATCCTCCGCGTGTTTCTTGCGGAACCGCTCCGAGAAAAGCCGGGTTTCCTTATATTGTTTATAAATGGGCTTCGTTCGGTTATAATCTGCAATGTTGGTCAGAAGATTAGACAGCTTTTGGATCCGTTCCCCGGCCGCGTCCATCGAGTTTTGCAATTCAGCCATATCTCTGCGGCATTGCTCCCGCAGGGTCAGGACGCCTTCGGAGCCTCCGTACTCTTGCATAAGTTTAAGGTCATAGGAGTCTATGGGCTTTGGAGCTTCCCCTCGTTCCCGGCGTTTCAAGTCGTCGCCGATAACTTTGATTCTTTGCAGCAGTCCGCCATTTAAGGCGGGAATCTTCGGCGGCAACTTAGGGGCTGACGCGGTCGGCGGCGTCACAGGAACGGTCGGCTCGGTTTTTGTGTTTATTATGGGCGCGGTATTCCGCGAAATCTTTTGTTTTAAAGCGTCCTCGGAGTAGTCCACGCCCAAAGTCTTTGCCCTGGTAAAACGCTCCTGTTCCGGGGCGCGAAACGATATATATTTGCCCCTTTTAATCTCATAGC
>JAISVU010000114.1 GCA_031271375.1 Clostridiales bacterium
TGGAACTGGTTTTGCTTTTCCATTCTTTCATTTCCTTTCAGGTAATATGGTTTTGATACGCGGATAACATTGAATAGACTGGTTTCCTCCTTCCGGCGATTTATTTATGAAAATAAAAAAGGCGCAGTACGCCCATAAAAGGGAGTACCGCGCCTAATCACGTTAAATAACAGCGTCAACGAAGACGCCAGCATGGAAAGTCCATCGAAAGACTCAATAAAACACTATGTATACAGTATATAGTGTTCCCGATGATTTGTCAAGCTGTATTTTGTGTTTCTTAATTGTAATTGTAATTCCGTTTCACGGGGCAAACCGGGAGTAGAGTGCCATCTGAATGAATCCGCCATGCACATCTATTCTTTAACAGGCCGCACAACTGTCGGAAATTCATTGCTATCCACCATTACAGCGATAGGGGGCAGCCATTGAAGCTTTAGTTTGCGCTCCGGGCTGTTGTGCTTTCCTGTCCAGAAGCTGTGCCAGTGAGCGCGACGCATATGAGGGCGCGGTGAGGACGACGAACGCAATGACTGACCCGTAGAATCGTTTTGCTCAATCTCTATGTCCAGCGGTGTTTCGTTCCCATCGGCCTGTTCTGCCGTTTTTCTAAGCGCGGCTCCGATCCTGATGCCTACTTCCCAAGTTGCCGCCAACGTTGGATTCCCGTATTTATCACGCCTGAAACGGGGCTGACGCTCAGTTTTACTTTGTAGATCAGGTTTTTCGCTGCATAAGTATAATAAGAGGTTTATGCAACCGGAAATATTTTTAGTTATCGGCGCATTGCGAATTTCCTCCGCTGTATAAGTCCTGTTGCCTACTTCCGATGAAGGCTGGTTCATTGTATGTAAAATACTGTCCTGTAATGTCCCGCCCGTGACAGGAAGCCACATGAGTTCAGTTTTCCCATCAGCCTTTAATAATTGGAGCCTAAGTATTTTGTTGTTATCCTTAGTGCCCCAATCAAGCCATGCGAAAAAGCCTATGAAATTATCGTCGTCGAGGGCTATGGGATAATCGACGTACACACACGGATAAGGAAGATAATCCAATATTTCAGATGGGATATTTCCGTCGAGAGGCTGGGCCATGAGCGTGTCAGCCAAAGTGCTGTCAAACCGGTATATCATTTTATGGCGTGTCCAAAGTAGCGCGGCGGTCAAGTCAACCACATAGTTTTGTTTTAGAACATCCATAATCGCCTTAATGTCATTTGTGCCCGCTATGAGGTAGCCAACAATGTGAACAGGCAATGCACACCAATCGGGGACAAGACGCGAAAGTGGGATACTTGCGCGAAAAAGTGTAAACCGCTCCGCATATTCAAGCATTTTGGGATTTCGCTCAAGTAACGTGCGGCAAAACTGCTCTGCCGGATGTGCTTTGATTTTGCGTTTCATATATTCTCCCACTCCTCCACTGTATCTTCGCCGTCTTCCTGATGGTCTCGGCAAAAGTAGACGTCGTGAAGGTCGTCCGGCGCGCTCCCGCCTGCCGTGCTGGCAAATCTCATGTCAAAGGCACAAACACCGGAATAATCCTGCACACCCTCATGGTGGCGTCTCACCCGGTTGCCGCATTTCCTGCAATCGGCTCTAAACATTTTTCACTTCTCCCCATTATTTCTTAAATATCCTGATGGCACGAAACGGATTGCCCGCGCCTTGCCATCAGTGTTCCTTTATGGCTGTATACCTTGCAATACAGAGGTTTTGCGGAATGTCCTTATAACTCCGCCCGGCGTGCCGTCCTTTTTCTTTGTCCAATGCTGCTCAGAGCTTGAAAAATCGGAACAAAGGCGGACGGTTATGGTTTTTGCCGTTTTCCTGACGATTTCTTCCACAGTCCACAGAAAGCCGTCGTCATCGGACAGTTGGGTTTTTACCTTAATTTCGCTTGCGATAATAGTCATGGTGCCTCCTTTCTACGCCGCAATTTGCTGCTTGCCCCAATAGAGCTGCATATGCCCGTCCTCGTCATATGTCTTGAATACAGCCCCTTGGTGGTGGGCCAGCTCGAATCCCATTTCCTCAAACAGATCCTCGAAAGTGATGTTCTGCCCCTTGAGAAACCGCAGCATCCGCTCTTTCGCCACTAACAGATAGATCAGGTTGGTTTCAATGCTGTCGGGGTAGTTTACATAGTAGATGTTTTTCTGCCGGGTGGAGGTGTAGCGGATAAACCGATAGTAGAATTGCGCCATACGGCTGTCGTTCCAGTGAAACTCCGAGATGAAGCAATCATCCACGCTGTCAATGCTGATACTCTCGCACAGGCTCTGCTGGGTGCAGATTAGAATAGAATCGTCATAGTCTTCAAACCGTCCATAAATGAGGTCACGCCGCTGGTGCGGCTGGTACTCGCTGCCGGTGACGGTGAAGATGGGCCTGCCTGGGAAGTATTGCCTCGCCACATCGGCGTAAGCCCTGACAATCCTGTTCTGCCTCACACCGATGGCGACCCTCTTGCCGGGGTTCTCCCGGATTTTTCCGAAGATAGCCTCCAGCTTGCCGGTCATGGGTCCGCCCCTGTAATCCTTTAAGACAGTGGCGCATGTGCAGATGCGCAGCATAATCTTAATCTGTGCAATGATTTTTGCCTGCGCTAGCTTGCGCGCGGACATGTTGAGACTCTTAAAATACTCTTTCAACAGGCTGTCGAAACGCTTCACAGCCACCTCATAGATAGCGAGCTCGGCCGGCGTCATTATCGCGCGGATTTCGCTGCGGCGCTCCAGGCTCTTGCCGGTGACTTCAGTAAAAGTGCGGGTTATCATGGTATAGCTGATGATGTCGCGCAATTCCTCGGCGTTGACGATATCCTGCCGACGCTGGACGACGCCGAACACCGTCAAGCGCTCCGGCAGGTGGCTGTGCTTGAAATAGTGGAGCCCGTCAACATAGGCGGGATAGGGCATGGAATAGCGGTCGTTGTAATATGGCACATATTCCTCCTCTTCCTCGCGGAAGTAATAGAGGTTCTTCGCCATGCAGAGCATGTTGACCGAAGCGTTATACATAAGGTATAGCTGCGGGTATGC
>JAISVU010000220.1 GCA_031271375.1 Clostridiales bacterium
TGCCCCGGCGACGCCGCCAGAGCGATAGCTTCCGCAGACCGGACGGCTTCCGGAGCCATAATGTTCGACGCAAGGTGGGACATGGAGCGCACCTTTGAGCCCGTTGTATTCGGCGGCGAAATCGACTGGCTTTATCAGCCGGGCAATGACCCCGAGTGGATTTTCGCCCTTAACCGCATGAGATTCTGGATAACCCTGGGCCAGGCCTACGCCCTCACCGGCGACGAAAAGTACGCGGAAGCCTTTGCTGGGCAAATGACAAGCTGGATAAAGCGCGTAAAAAAGGAAGATTCCAAGAACGCCCAGGCCTGGCGCAGTATCGAAGCAGGGATAAGGCTGGAAAACTGGATAAAGGCCGTCGCTTATTTCAAAGGAAGCCCCGCTCTTACCGCTGACGCAATGGAGCTCTTTAACGCGAGCGTCACGGAACACGCCGAGTTTATCATGGGTATCTGGAACACGTTTAACCTGATGAGCAACTGGGGCGTTATGGCGAATCACGGCCTGTTTATCGCCGGGGTTTATCTAGGCAGGGACGGAAGACCCGGGGAGTATATAGCGGAAGCGTTAAAGCGCCTCGCTGCCGAGGCCCGCATTCAAGTCTACCGCGACGGCGCGCATTGGGAGCAGAGCCCGATGTACCATAACGAAGTCCTGCATTGTTATCTGGATGTTATGCTGCTGGCAGGACGCAACAATATCACGCTGCCCCGTATTATAGTTGACAACGTATACAAAATGGCGTTATATTCGGCTTATGCCGCAAAGCCCGACCATAACGAGATAGCGATGGGCGACAGCGACCGGATAGACCAGAGGGATTTGCTGTCTATGGCGGCTTATTTGTTTAACGACGGGTTTTTAAAGAGCAGGGGATACGGCGGGCCGGATTTCGATACGCTGTGGGATATGGGATTTGATGGATTCTTGGAATATAACGCTATGATACCCGCCGCCGCACCTGAGACGGACATGGCCTGCTCCGACAGCGGCAACTATTATTTCCGCGATTCCTGGGGCGATAACGCGACATTTTTGCATTTCCACTGCGGGACGCTGGGCGCGGGCCACGGCCACACGGACAAGCTGCATTTCGACCTGTTCAGCAGGGGCGAGGACGTGCTGGTTGACGCGGGCCGGTTTACCTATGTCTTTGGCGGCGGGCGCGAGGAGTTCAAGGAACTGCAGGCGCACAACGCGATAAAGGTTGACGGGCGGGAGATATATCCCCAGAAGGACAGCTGGGAATGTTTCGAGCTGGCTCGGCCCGTGAACCGGCAGTTCTATTCCGACGCGCGTTACGGCTACGCCGAGGGCGGGCACACGGGATACATGGATATCGGCGTGTTCGTAAACCGCAGGCTCATTTACATCAAACCGGATATCATTGTCGTCGCCGACGAGTTCTATGCCCAGGGGCATCATGAATACGAACGCTTCTTCCATTTTAACAGCGCCGGAAGCCTTACCGGGGCGGGAGACAGCTATATCTATAAGAGCGGCAAGCTCCGCGCCAATGTTAAATTCATCGGCGGCGGGGTCACAAATATAGTTGATTCCCGCATGTCAAGGATGTATAATCAACAGGAGGACAATAAGGCCGTTATCGTTACGACAAAACATACGGGATTTGGCAGCAATTACGCCGTCGTCGCCATATCGGACGCAGGGCAGGACATTCCTCTTCATGTGACCAAACTCCCGGTTGTTTCGAAGTTTAAAGACACAACCTTTGGGGACGACGTGATAGAGGCCCTGAACATCCAATTCGGAACGAAGGACTATGTGCTGGTTATAGCCCACAAGGAATACGCCACGCCGACGGATGTCTTCTCGGCGGGGGAATTCGTGGGCTTCGGCAATGCTGTTATATTCGACAGGGCGGTTGATGGCAGCGAGGGGACGGTGCTTCTTTACTGATGAGCATGGGTTGTTTTAAAAAAGGAGCGGATTAAAATGACTGAAATAGTGCTGGACACCAATACATTGCCGGAGCCGCTGCTGAGGATGATTCCGTCGGAAAAGGTAATGGCGCGGGAAGAAGACGGGGAGGTAAGGCTGATCCCGGTGTGGGAAGAGATTGATTATATCGCGGCATTGCGCGGTTCGCTTGCGGATTGCCCCGAGATGTCGGTTGACAGATTCTTGGAGCGTAAACACGCGGTAAAATGTCTGGAAAATGTAGTTCAAGAACCGATCGATGAAGTAGCTGGTTTCACATTGGTTGGGTTGTGCGGGATGTTTGCCGGGGAACCTTATTGGACTGTTGATGAATTTCTGGAGCGAAAGCACATCGATAAGGAATTGGAGCTATGACCATTTATATTCTTGACGCATGTGCTTTGATTGCTCTTATATAAGACGAGCAAGGGACGAATAAAGTAGCGAAGGCTTTCGATGACGCGAATAATGGAAACGCAGCAATCATTATCAATATTATTAACCTCTTAGAGGTGTATTATGATGTTTACCGTTCACGCGGCAGTGCGCAAGCAGAAAACATGATAGCCGAGTTAAGGAAGCGTCCTGTCCTGATTAATGACATTATCACAGACGATACCTTCGCCGAAGCTGGGCGATTGAAAGCATCCTACAAAATCTCCCTCGCCAATTCAATCGCGCTGGCTCAGGCGGTTGTAACAAGCGGCGAGTTGCTGACCGCCGATCACCATGAATTTGATATTATTGAGGAAAATGAAAGCATTACATTTAGCTGGATAAGGTAATCACCGATAAACCAACTTTTATAAGGAGGACAACAATGGACATCAGGTACGGCGCAAACCAGCGCGACGTAAAACGCTACACCACTGCGGAACTGCGGGACGAGTTTTTAATCGAGAACCTCTACCGCCCCGACCAAGTCACCGCTACCTATTCCCATATCGACCGGATGGTGGTTCTGGGCATAATGCCGGTAAGCAAGGCGCTCCCCATCGACGACGGGATCGACATTTGGGCCAACTTCGGCACTTCCTTCTTCCTGGAGCGCCGTGAGGCCGGATTCTTCAACCTGGGCGGGCCCGGAACCTGCGACGTGGACGGCGCGGTGTACAAAATGGGCAATAAAGACTGTATCTACATAACCAAAGGCGTTAAGAGCGTTATATTCAAGAGCGACGACCCCGGCAACCCGGCGAAGTTCTACGGCGTCTCGGCTCCGGCCCACCGGGTCTGCGAAACGCGCTACATCTCCATCGCCGACGCCGCGAAGAAGCCGCTTGGCGCGCTGGAAACCAGCAACAAGCGAGTAATCAACCAGTTCATCCACCCCGACGTGCTGGACACCTGCCAGCTGTCAATGGGCCTGACGATCCTCGAGGCCGGGAGCGTCTGGAACACGATGCCCTCCCACACCCACGAACGCCGCATGGAGGTCTATACCTATCTGGACATCCCGGAAGGCAGCGTCGTCTTCCACATGATGGGCGAGCCGGAGGAAACCCGCCATATCGTGATGCAGAACGGCCAGGCCGTCATCTCCCCCAGCTGGAGCATCCATTCCGGCTGCGGCACCGCCAGCTACGCCTTTATCTGGGCGATGGGCGGCGAGAACCAAGCCTTCGACGATATGGATAATTTAAAGACCACGGAATTGAAATGACTGTAGGGGCGGCGTCATACCGCCCGCGGAATTGAAATGACCGTAGGGGCGGCGTCATGCCGCCCGTCAATTAACATTCACGGGAGGTATACATATGTTTTCTATCAAAGGAAAAACCGCCCTTGTAACAGGCGCAAGCTACGGCATAGGCTTCGCTATCGCGTCGGCCTACGCGAACGCCGGGGCGAAGGTGGCCTTCAACGACATCAGCCAAGAACTGGTTGACAAGGGCCTCGCGTCCTACAAAGAAGCAGGTGTCGACGCGAAGGGCTATGTCTGCGACATCACCGACGAGGAACAAGTGGCGGGCCTTGTGTCCAACGTTGAGGCCGACCTCGGTGTAATCGATATTCTAGTCAACAACGCCGGGATCATCAAGCGCATCCCGATGACCGAGATGAGCGCCGCCGACTTTCGCAAGGTCATCGACATCGACCTCACGGGCCAGTTTATCTGCGCGAAGGCCGTCATCCCCGGCATGATAAAGAAGGGCGGCGGCAAGATAAT
>JAISVU010000138.1 GCA_031271375.1 Clostridiales bacterium
GAACAGAATTGAGAGGCGCTTTTATGGCTGATATGAACGCCGGAAGACCGCGCGGCATTGTTATATTCGGGTTGAACGGCGCGGGCAAGTCCACGCTCGGGCGCGAACTGGCGCGGATACTGGGCTATAAATATATGGACCCTGAGGATTATTGCTTTGAGGAATCGGACATCCCTTACAGCAGGCCGCGGCCGCGCGCCGACCTACTGCGGTTAATGCTGGCCGATATTGAAAAATACCGCTCGTTTGTGCTTTCCACTGTCATGGACGATTTAGGCGGCGCCATCACGCGGTATTATGAACTGGCCTGTCATATCGCCGCGCCGAAAGAGCTGCGGCTGGAGCGTGTTAGACGGCGCAATACCGATAAATTCGGTGAGCACGTGCTGCCCGGCGGGGATATGCACGAACAGACGGAGGATTTCATGCGCTTCGTTTCCTCACGCCCGGCGGAGCCGGTTGAGGAATGGCGCGGGACGTTAAAATGCCCGGTGATCGACGTGGACGGGACTGTTGACTGGCGCGTGAACGCGGCAGGGATTAAGGAGCGGTATATAGAGATGGAGATAAAATAAAAGCGGCGCATAAAAACAAGCTAAAAAGGCCCAAAACCCGGCTTCCCGCCTGTCTTGAGCCTTTTCAATATGCTTGTTTCTTGCCGACTTTTCTTTATACAGTTCGTTTAGTTCGTTATCGTTACGCCGGTTTCCTTGTCGAAAACGTGAATCTTATTCGTGTCCAGCGCCACCTTGATCGTTTCGCCTTGCAGCGCGCGGGAGCGCGGGTCTACGCGGGCGGTCATGTTGTTTTCTCCCAGCAGGAGGTAGAGGTATGTCTCGGCGCCTAACAGTTCGACAAGGTCTACAAGGATGTCGATTACGCTGTCGGGAGAGTTCGAGATGAACACTTCCTCGTCATGGATATCCTCGGGCCTTATGCCCATAAGCACTTCCTTACCGACGAAATCCTTATCGATAATGGCTTTGGACTTTTCTTCGTTCAGCTTTATGCTGTATTTGTCAAAGGCCAGGGACACGCTGTTGCCGGACTTCTCCGCCTTTGCGGTGATGAAGTTCATCTGCGGGGAGCCGATGAAACCGGCGACAAACTCGTTGCATGGGTTGTTATAGAGGTTCTGCGGGGAATCCACCTGCTGCACGAACCCGTCCTTCATTACGACGATGCGGGTTCCCAGCGTCATGGCCTCGGTTTGGTCATGCGTGACGTAGATGAATGTGGTTTGGAGGCGGTTGTGGAGCTTCGCAATCTCCGTGCGCATCTGTACGCGGAGCTTCGCGTCGAGGTTTGAAAGGGGTTCGTCCATAAGGAAGACGCGCGGCTCGCGGACGATGGCGCGGCCCATAGCGACGCGCTGTCTTTGCCCGCCGGAGAGGGCTTTGGGTTTTCTGTCCAGTAGATGCTCGATATCCAATATCTTCGAGGCGTCGCGGACGCGCTTTTCAATCTCCGCTTTGGGGGTTTTTCTTAGCTTGAGGCCGAAAGCCATGTTATCATAAACGTTCATGTGAGGATATAGGGCGTAATTTTGGAAAACCATAGCGATGTCCCTGTCTTTCGGGGCAACGTCGTTCACCAGCTTATCCTCTATGTACAGCTCACCCTCTGTAATTTCTTCAAGACCCGCGATCATACGGAGCGTTGTTGATTTTCCGCATCCGGACGGCCCTACAAGGACAACGAATTCCTTGTCTTGTATCTTGAGGTTTAGTTCCTGAACGGCAACGACGCCGTTGGGGTATCTTTTCAGCACGTTTTTGAATTCCAGATCAGCCATCGATTAACCTCCTTATGAGTTTTTAACCCAGATATATAATACACCTTTTCCACCCAATATACTATGTCAGTTTCCAACAAAGATTTTTTTTATACTTTAGCCAACATGTATAAGATTTTTACGCGGAATTTACATTGAGTATGCTTTTTGCGAAATTTACCCTACCTAATACTGTCAGTCGATTCCAAAGGTTTCCAGTATCCCATTGAATATCCCCCCGGCCAGCAGTCTTTGATACTCAGCGTCAAAGAGCTTTGCGCGCTCCCCGGCGTTGGACAGATACCCCAGCTCGATGAGAACGCTGGGGATAGTCGCCTCCCTTGTCACCGCAAGGTCGCCTTCTCTGACGCCTCTGTCGTTGGAGCCGGCGCTTTCAACGACGTTTTTTTGGAAGATAGCCGCCATTTCAACGCTGTTTACCCTGGCGCGGGAGGTGCCGCCCAAGACCTGGCCCGGCGTATAGTATACCTCGGTGCCTGTGATGTCGTTATCCGCCTTGTCGTCATTGGGGTCGTAGATATTGCAGTGGATGGAGACAAAGATATCCGCGAGCTCGCTCCCCTGGGCGGCGCGTTCGTAACGGTCAAAGAACACGTCCGTCTCGCGGGAGAGTATCGGATAAATCTCGGGCGCTTCCTCCAATAGCATATCCCTTACCATGAACGCGATGTCCAGGTTTATGGCTTTCTCGTCGCGCCGCTCCCGGACGGAGCCCTGGTCAATCCCGCCGTGGCCCGGGTCTATGTAGACGATATAATCGTAAGTATCCCGATCCGTCGTGATATTTATCGCGGCTTGGCTGTCATTGAAGACCACCTCGAGCGTTACCGGCCTGTCGGCGTAGACGCTTATCCCTCCCGCCACTCCGTCCACGCTGTAAGCAAGAATCCCGCCTCTGCCGACATGCCGATAGCGGTTAAACTCCATCGGCGGCATGTCCAGCGAAACGGTGTATATATTGCCCTGTTCCTCGGTGATTGTGAATTCTTCGGAGACAATGCCAAGAAGCTCCCTGTCGATAACGATCTGCTTCGTTTCGGTTATGTACGCGACGCCGGACATGTAGTCCAGCAGCCCGTCCGGGTCGTCGGGCCTCGGGGTGCGTATCGCCGGCCCCGAATCTCCCGGGCTTTCGTCCGTTAATGCAGCCGGGACGGCCCTCCCCGCGAACCGCGCCACTACGAATATAATAATGCCTACTACAGCCAGTCCGATAAAGCCGAACAGCCAGCGAAGAAAATGTATGTCTCTCCTGCGCATAAAAGCTCCCTATATCTTATTATCGTATTCAACGTTATAAAGCTCCGCCTCCGTGGCCGCTTTTATCTGTTCAATACTGTATTCGGGGTTGCGTTCCGTTAAAACCAAGCCGCCCGGGGTCACTTCCATTACGCACATCTCGGTTATAATGAGGTTTACGCAGTTCACCGCCGTCAGAGGCAGGCGGCATTTCTTTAAAATTTTAGGCGCGCCTTTCGCGGTGTGCTCCATCGCAACGATCACCTTCTTCGCGCCTACCACCAGATCCATCGCTCCGCCCATACCGGGGACGCGCTTGCCCGGAATGATCCAGTTTGCCAGGTTCCCTTCGCGGTCAACCTCCAGGGCTCCCAGGATCGTGACGTCCACATGCCCGCCGCGGATAAGCCCAAAGCTCACGCAGGAGTCGATAAACGCCCCGCCCGGGGCCGCCGAAGAGGGCTGGCCGCCCGCGTCCGTCACATGGAGCGGATCGGCGGTATCGGCGCCGGGTTTGGGGCCTGCTCCGATTATGCCGTTCTCCGATTGAAGGATGACGGTAACGCCCTCTGGCAGGAAAGCCGGCACCATCGTAGGCAGGCCAATGCCAAGATTCACCACGTCGCCGGTCTTTAATTCCTTCGCGACGCGGGCCGCGATATATGATTTATTATCCATGTTCAAGCCTCCTTAAAAGCGACATAGTCAACCAAAATACCCGGCGTCACCACATTTTCCGGCTCAATGCCGCCAATTTCGCAGATATGCTCGGCCTCGGCGATAACATGATCCGCCGCTGTAGCCATTACCGCGTTAAAGTTGCGGGTGGTGCCTTTATACCATACATTACCCGCCTTATCAATCATATAGCCGTTTATAACGGCGAAGTCCGCCCGTAGGGGCCGCTCCAGAAGATATTTCTTACCGTCAACCTCGACGATGCTGTGGACATGGGCCGCGTCCTGCACGACCGTTCCCAGTCCCGTGGGCGTAAGCACTCCCCCCAAGCCCGCTCCGCCTGCGCGTATCATTTCCGCAAGGCTCCCCTGGGGGATCAGCTCTACCTCAAGGCTCCCCGCGTTCATTTGCTCCGCCACCTCGGGGTTAAGCCCCACATGGCTCGCGATAAGTTTTTTAACCTGTTTATTATGGATAAGCCCGGCTACGCCGTAGAAATCGTTCCCATCCGGGCCGTTCGGCATAGAGCCGTCGTTACAGATAACGGTAAGGCCGCACGTCCCCAGCTTAACCAGCTCCGATATAACCGCGTGAGCGCTGCCGCAACCCATAAAGCCGCCGAACATCACGGTCGCGCCTTCCGGTATTAACCTCGCCGCTTCGTGCGGCGCGATGAATCCTGCCATATTAACGCCTCCTTGCGCGCGGATTTATTAAGCCGCGCCTTATTAAGTTTATCATTCATCCTGCCCCTTGCGTATAGCCTGTAAAACAGCGCCCAAAGCCGCCCACCGGCTTTGAAAAAGTCTTCCGGCGCATCGTCGGGGGAAGGAAAAACCCCGATTTCGTCAATGACCGCGTTGCTTTGGATATAGGTGTGAGCCCCGCGCCATTCGATGCGCGGGTTTTGAAGATAATCCGGCGCGACACAGTGCCCTATGTACCTGCCGTCATGCCCGCTGAAACGGCTCTGCAGCCGGGTTATATAGGTCAAGTCCACAACCGCTCCCTCAAGCGAAAGCCACCGACCCTTGTAAAAAACCTCAGCCCAGGCATGGGGAAGCCTTTCCGGCATCGCGGCATACACAAGGCCCGACGCGATCCCGCTGTACAGGCTTTTACTTACGCCTAAGCACCTATATCTGCAAGGTATGCCCAATGAACGCAAGAGGGCCATCAGCAGCGCCGCCTTAGTGACGCTCTGGCCGCAGCCCCATTCCAGCACCTCGCTTGCCAGCAGGCTCAGGGACGGGTTAAACCCGAAGACAATTTTGTCCCGCACGAAATAATATGCCCCGGCCAGGGCTTCTTCAAGCGGGAGCCCGCTCCAGCGCGACGCGGCGGCTTTTACGCGTTCGTGGCTGTAATTTAGCATCGCGGTTTCCCGCAGGTATTCGTCCATAAGCCGATTCTAAAAGATTTATTCACCCCTGTCAACAGAAAAATTAACCCCTCGGCCAATTTTGTGGTATAATGTAACCGGTGATAAGAATGACAAAGTATTTATTCATATTTATGATTATATTTATGGCAATCCTTACCTCCGGCTGCGACCCAAAGGCTAAAGAGGAGCTGGACGCAAAGAATGACGCTCTGCTTGCCGATGCTTATGGGGATTTGCTCGACAAAGCCGCGGAGGATTTTAACATTGCGGGAACGGGTGAAAAACCCGGGGCTGACGCCTTTGACGGTTTTGACATAAACGGCTTGGGCTCCGTCACATATAATTACTTTAGCGGGAAGCTCCCCGCCTGGGCTTGCTGCGGATATGAGCTCTATTACATCGGCCAGGCCGGGACGGGTGAGCTTTCCCAAATTATAAATGAGCGGCTCGGGTTGAATTTAGACAGCGGATACAATCCCCTGGAATGGGCTCTGAGACGCAATCCCGCTCCCTTCGGGGACGCGTGGTTTATCCCCGGTTACCTCTCCGAAAACCTTTCCGACGATAAAGAAGGCGGTCTAGCCGTTATCACGGCGCTGCACTTTACCGAATATTTGGACGGTCTGGGGCTGCTTCCCGAGGTGCCGCAGGACGACAAAGAGACGCTGGAATCGGCCTGGGTGGAATTTATCGGCGGCGAGCAGACGCCCATCGATTTTACTTACCGTTATCATTACGGCGGAAATGGGCTATTCTCGGTAAGCTGCGACAACATATACTGCCGCTTCTATGACGGCGGGTGGGTACCCTCGTCGGTGGAGCTTTATATCGGCGACGCCAACGAAAAGACGCTGTTTATGGAAGAATGGTTTAGCGCCGCCGCGCCTAAACCTGTTACATACCACTTTTACCGCGAAGCGGGCAACGAGGCATCGGAAGGCGCGGATATAACCCTTACAGGTCTTATAACCGCGGACCGTTTTACGATAGCCCATAAAACCGCGCAGTATTACGCGGAGCTTTGCGGATTTATTACAGGGGATACGCACTACGCGCTTGCGGCGGGTTTCGCCGAATACCTCGCTTACGAAAGCCTTCCTGAGATCGACAGGGAATTCCTGATCCAGAACGCGGAAATACTGGCTTATGAGGAATTGAAAAACCCGCAGGAGCCTAATATCGCGATCGGCAGGTATAAGGAATATGGAGAGGAGTACGACACCTCCGAGATCGGGCGGCTTATATCGGCGCAGTCTTTCGCGCGCTATGTGGCGGGGGTATATGGCAAGGACGGGCTTCTGACCGTTATGCCGCGGCTGGATGATGATTTTATTACGGAAATGACGGGGAAGACCTACCGGGATATTATCGAGGAGTGGACAGAGTCTCTTGAAGAACGGTTCGGTTGATGCGCCTATTTATACAGCCAATTAGCGATAAACAGCGACGCCACAACCCCAGCGAGATTCGCGATAATCGCCCCGCCCAGCGTATATCGGGTTTTCGTGATCCTCACGCTCATAAAATAGAGGCTCAAGGTATAGAAAATAGTCTCGGTGGAGCTCATCATCACGGAAACAAACCGGCCTATGAACGAATCGGGGCCGTGGATTTTAAAAATGTCAAGGAGGAGCCCCACCGAAGCCGAGGACGACACTGTCCTCATAAACGTCAGCGGCAGAGCCTCTTCGGGGAACCCAAGAAACCTGCATAAGGGCGTAAGCAGCCCCGTTATCGCGTCAAGCGCCCCGGAAGCCCTTATTATGCCGATGGCCATCATAAGCCCTATTAACGTGGGAAGAATCCCAAGAACCGTAGTAAACCCTTCCTTAGCGCCGCCGATGAAGGCGTCGTATATTCTCACCTTCTTCAGCAGTCCGTAGACGATGATAATAAGGAACACCAGCGGGATCATTATATTGGATATAAACTGTATTATATTCATTTAAACACCTTCTTTTCCATAATCTTCGCGAAGATTATGCCTACGCCGGTGGAAACGAGGGTTGCCAGGATGCCCGGTCCGATGATTTCCTGGGGGTTTACGGACGCGTACTGAGCCCTGTACGCGATAATGTTTATGGATACCAGCTGCAGGCTGGACAGGTTGACGATGAGGAACATGCACATCTCGCGGCTCGCGGTGGATTTATCCGGGTTTATTGCCTGCAGCTCCTCCATAGCCTTAATCCCCGGCGGGGTTGCGGCCCATCCAAGCCCCAGGATGTTCGCTATAACATTCGTCGAAATGTGCTCCATCGCCCTGCCGCCTTCCGCGCCGTGCTTCATAAGACCCGGGAAGAGCTTGCCCAAAGCGGGCTGGAGCGCTTTCGACAGCGCCTTTATCAGGCCGCTCTCCTCCGCGATCCTCATCATACCCGTCCACATAGACATAATGCCGAGCATTCTTACGCACAGGCCCACCGCCTCCGCAGCGGAATCCAGCGCGGCGGTAGTAAGCCCTTCGATATTCCCCGCGACCAGCGCGTATATTATCCCTATTAAAATAAACGACGCCCATATATAGTTAAGCATACATGTCCCACGATCCTATTTTTGTACAGCTTATGCGTTGTCCCAGGTATTTTATGTTATACTCTTCATATTTTGGATAATTTTGTATAAAAATTCATGTATTGACATTATTATACATTTATGTTATTATCTTGATGGCCGAAAAAATTAAGGGAGAGGATCTAGCAGATGAAATCGACGGGAATTGTCAGAAAAGTGGACGAGCTCGGCAGGATTGTGTTGCCTATTGAGCTGAGGAAGACACTGCTGATAAACGACCGGGACGCGTTGGAAATCTTCACCAACGGCGACACCGTAGTGCTTAAAAAATACATACCCTCCGATATTTTCACCGGGGATATGGATGACCTGGTGGAGTACAAGGGTCTGAAAGTGTCATTGAATTCCATAAGGGAGTTGGCTCGAATAGCCGGGTATAGTTTAGAAAAAATACCTGTTGACGTGGAGTGAGATAAGGGGTATAATGCAGTTCTGGCAACGAATTAATACCTGACACTGGCAACGAACGCAATAATTGAACACAAAGGGGAGTATGCAGCTCTTTTCTTTGTGTTCTTTGTGTCTTTGTGTTCTTTGCGGTGAAATACTTATCTCAAGGGGGCGTTTACATGGATCAAACCACTCTGCGTGAGGAACAGGCAAACCTGGACGAGACGCTAGTTTTCCTGCGCCGCGAGCTGCAAAGGGAATCGGCTGTCCTCATGGTAAAACGCGACGATTTAAAGGCCCTTAACCAGCATATGTGGGCGGACTACTCCACAATAGCCCCCGGAGACGATGAGCGTTATAACGAACTGGCCCAGCTGCTTTCCCGTTTTAACCAAACCGCCCATTCGGCGGACAATGCGGCGAGCATTAAGTCGAAGTATGAAAAGCTGCTTATCTCCCCCTATTTCGGGCGCTTTGATATCGCGGAAAAGGGTCTTGGGGAGGATACGGTTTATGTGGGCTTCCACAATCTATTTGACTTAAAGTCCGGGCGCATCTATATTTATGACTGGCGTTCGCCGATAGCCAGCGTTTTTTACCGCTACGAGCTTGGGCCATGTCATTATGATTCCCCCGATGGGCGTATAGAGGGCACGGTGCTGCTCAAGCGCCAGTTAAAGATAGCGGATAACCAGGTCAAATTCTACACGGATTCCGGCCTTGTGATACGCGACGAGGTGCTGCTGGAAGCCCTGAGCCAGAACTCCACACCCAAGATGCGCACAATAGTCGAAACCATCCAAAAAGAGCAGGATCTGATTATCCGCGACCTTACCAACGACGTGCTGCTGGTCAGCGGCTCCGCCGGATCGGGGAAGACCTCGATCGCTCTGCACCGTGTCGCTTATCTGCTGTATGAATCCAAGATAACCAAAGCCACCAGCAAAAACGTGATGATTCTGTCTCCCAACGGGGTTTTCGCTGATTATGTGGATCATGTCCTCCCCGACCTGGGGGAGGAGCAGGTGAAGCAAATAACCATCGACGAGCTTCATTCGCTGATTATCCCCAAAGCGGATATCCAGACAAAGAACAGTTATCTCGAGAACCTGATGCGCTTAAAGAATCCCGCCGCGTTGGCGGGGATCCGGCGACGGCTCGCATTCAAAACATCTCATACAATGGCCAGCCTCATGGATCGTTACGCCCTTTTATATGAGAGGCGGCTCCATAAGTTTGCCGACGTCATGCTCCACGGGCGGCTGTTGTTTACCGCGAACCAGCTCAAAGCCCTATTTCTGGACAACGAAGCGAAGCTCCCCGCTCAAGCGCGGCTCAGGCGCATCTACGACAGAATCAAGGCCGACGCCGAGCCTGTCTTCGATGAAATCCGGCTGCGGATGAAGGATATAGTCTATAACAGCCAGGATCGGGTTTTCGAAGAAGAAGCCTACCTGGATAAATGTATCGCAGAGATGAAGAACCGGTTTTATAAGGCGGTTCGCAAACAGACCTTCATAGACCCATGCCGCCTTTATTATAATCTGACGGCGGACGGCGCGCTGAGGGCAAGGCTTTCCAAAAACCTGCAAATGCCGGAAGACGCCGGAAAAATCCTTGCCTGGAGCCGCGCCGCCGTCGCGACCCGTCATATACCCTTTGAGGACGCAGGCGCGCTGATGTATTTCGCGCAAAGGCTCTGCGGGGTAAAAGCCTTTAATGAAGCGCGCCATGTGGTTATTGATGAAGCCCAGGATTATGGGCCTATAAACTATCTATGTTTTAAACGCCTCTTGAAAAACGCCCGCTTTACGATATTGGGCGACAGCTTCCAAACCGTGGGCAAGAAGCCTGCCCCCGATTTTATGGGCCAAATTGCGGGATTACTGGACAACCCGCGCACCGCCCATATAAACCTCACAAAGAGCTACCGGTCTTCTAAGGAAATCCACCGCTTCTGCGCCCGTATTCTGGGCGGCGCCGCCGCGAGCGAAACAGAGGGCTTCTACTCGGAGGCCTTCGACCGCTCCGGCGAAGAGCCCAAAATCCATATCGGGGAACGGAAAGACCTGCTAACCCTCATAAACCGGGAGGTTATGGCCTACGCGGGTCATTCCACCGCTATCCTTACGAAGACCGCCGCCGAGGCGGGGGAGCTCTCCCGGTTCATTGAAGCGGACAGCAAGGCCCTCATTACCTCACGGCATGAAAAACTTTCCGCAGGGCTCAACATCATGCCCGTCTATCTTGCCAAAGGGCTTGAGTTTGATTTCGTGATGGTTTGGGGCGCGGACAATCTCCGGTACAGCGCGCCTTCCGACCGCTACCTTCTCTATGTCGCCTGCACGCGCGCCTTGCACAGGCTTGCCCTCTTCGCGGAGGGAACTGCGTCACGGTTTTTGACGTAAACGGTTCTAAACATTACTTACCGCCACGCTGACTTGGGCCAGGTATTGCGACTGCTCCGCCATGCAAACCTCGTCAAACAGGTATACAGTATAAACAGGCCCGGAAACCGCCAGTTTTCTCTCTTTTATATAAGCATTCATCTTTTCCGGCAAACCGTTAAGCTCACCGTAATAGCCTCTTGTCAATCCTATCAGGTACTTCCCCGCCGGTCTGAGGCGGTTTCCGGTGGGGTCCATTGAAAAGAAATATTCCGGCTGCGCGGGAGCTTTCAAAAAGGCTTCGATATCGCCATGTAAACCGCCGATGGGATAGTTCGTATTTATGCGCATTTCTTCCGCCTTCTTGTAAAAATTCATAAGGGGTTCGAAAAACAGGTTTTTGCCTCCGAAATCATTCGGCGGCCCGGGTATATACGCCCTATCCTCGCGGTCGGCAATAATTATAAAACAGCCGCTCCCGTTTAACGAGGCGTTAAACGCGCCGTCGGATTCTAAATCCAGCCCCATATTAATTAATTCCACCCTTGTGTGGATAACCGAGTAACGCTCGCGCAAAAGCCGCATTTGCATATCAAGGTGTTTTTCCTGACGGAATATAAGGTCGCGGATGCTTTTAGGCGTCCTTCCGCGCTCGGTCTCGCTTATAACCTTTAACGGAACGTCCAAGCCGCTCATCACGGTGACAAATTTTGCAGCTATCATCTGCCATGGCGTATAATAGCGGTAATTGGTTTCGCTGTTGCGCTTCGCCGGTACAAAAAGACCTATCTCATCCCAGTAACGCAGCGTCGTTTGCTCTATGCCGGACAATTTGGAAAATTCTTTTATTGTCAGGTAATCCTTCATTCCTCATCTCCCTCTCTTAATTGATTATATACCCATGAATTGGAATTGTCCATCCAAACTCTATCCTTTCTAAAGTTTTTTGTCGTTTTTTTCCTCATTTCGTCTCTTTAAAAATAAAAACCAGCCTAAAATATGGTAAATATCGTATTTACATTTTATAGAAATTTTTTAAAAAAGTATTGACTCTGTGCCTACCGCCTGTCCGATAATATGTTTGTACCGAAATTGCAAAGCGAAAGGGGGAATTGAAATGATCATCAACTCTGTCAACAACGGCGCTATCAGTTATATGATGCGTTCAATAGCAAAAGCTACGGATTTGGACAGGATATCGCTTTACCGTATATTTAGCAAAAACAATACTTCAATGGTGTGTGCCTGGAATTACGGCAAAGCCGCCGCAGATAATGACGAATTGCTGCTGCCGCCGGACTTCCGTGTTGTGTCTGGATGGATTAAGACTTTGTCCGCAGGCGAATGTATAAACGGGAATACGGCGCACATGAATGAAGACGACGCGGTTTTTTTATGTATGTTCGGTATAAAGTCCATATTTTTCACGCCTTTGATCGTAGACGGAAAGCTATGGGGCGTTATCGCTTTCGAGGATCACAAGAGTTACCGTTATTTTGACCGGGATTGCGTAAACGCCTTTAAAGCAGCGGGGGAAATCTGCTCCGGCGATATTGCCCGCGCGCACAGCAATGGGCTGGACGTGTACGGAAACAGCTTTATCATTAAAAAAACCGTCTCGGTATAACACCGGATTGTTTGATACAGAAGCGAAGGGAGGTGAACAAACCATGGCGGACGATATTAAGGGAAAGCCGGTCGGAATTACAAGGCGGATAGACAACCTCGGCCGTATTGTTATCCCAATGGAATACAGACGCGAGTATAACATATCGCCGGATTCATTAATCGAAATATTTCTGTACGAGAACGGCATCTTTATGCAGCCGTTTAAACAAGAGCAGCTTCAAGGGACGCCGGCCAGCGTTTAATGCCATTCTCACGAAAGCGGGATTTTAGACAGGCTCTAATAAGACTTAAGGTTTTACGCTGGAGTTTTTTAACTTTGACTTTTGCGTTGCTTTAAGTCTTATAATTTTTAATAGCTTGGGGGGTGATATTATGCTGTTTGACATGGACATTTTCAGCATAATCGGATTTTTGACAGCCTTATTGTATTTCTTGCTAGGGGTTGACGACTTCATATGGGATGCTGCCGCGGCATTTAGGCGCCTAAAATACAACAGGCAGCGGTTGGATTTACGTAAATTGGACGCCGCCGCCTGCAAACCGCTTGCGGTAGCCATAGCGGCGTGGCGCGAGGATACGGTTCTGAGCGGCGTTGTAGACAATATTATCGCGTCTACCGTCTACCCCAGGTCTATGTACCATATCTTCCTGGGCGTGTACCCTAACGACATTCCTACATGCAAAGCGGCGAGGGCGCTAATGCGAAAATATCCGAACGTACATATGGTAAAAAACCGCAAGCCAGGCCCTACCTCCAAAGCGCAGAACATCAACTATATCATTGGCAGAATCAAAGCGTTCGAGAAAGACATGGGCTGGCGTTTCGCCTCCCTGACAATACATGATTCTGAGGATGTCGTTCACCCCTACGAACTGAAGGCGACCAATTACCTGCTGGAAAGATATGAGGCTATGCAGTTCCCGGTTTTTCCGTTGATCCGCAAACCAAGCATCCGCAACTTTTTCAAAAACCTGACGGCCGGAACCTATGCCGACGAGTTTGCGGAGAATCACTATAGCTGCATGGTCGGCAGATACAGCGGCGGCGCTTTTGTTCCCTCGGCAGGCACGGGCTTCGCGCTGTCCAGAAAGACTTTGGATTTATTCGGGGACGGGGGCGTTCTTCCTGACGGCTGCCTTACCGAGGATTACAGGCTATCGCTTACACTGTTTGAAAAAGGCGTCCGGCTTTATTATGTGCTGGAGAAACTGCCGAAGGTTTCCGACGGCGGCAAGCTGTCGTGGGAATATATCGCAACGCGGTCCATGTTCCCCAATACCTTCAAAACGGCTGTCAAGCAAAAGACCCGCTGGATTCTTGGCATAACAATGCAGAGTTTTAAATTCAAGGATATCTTTAAAACGAAAGGCTTGAATTTGGCCGCCAGATACTCCCTGTATAAGGACATGAAGGCAAAAGTCGGCAACATGCTGGCCTTTATCGGCTACCCTGTGTTCATCTATTTCATTATATCGCTATTTACGCCGCTGCCGCATATTTATCCCCTGTACAGCGCATCATGGTATCTGTGCGCGGCCGTGACGGTAATGGCGCTTGAGCGTCTGACAATCAGGGGCCTCTCCCTCTGTCATGTATATGGGATACGCAGTATGTCATTTTCCTGCCTTTTCCCGCCCCTCATGCCTATTCGTTTCGTGTGGGGCAATATCATAAACTTTTCCGCTACATTGATGGCCTATAAGCAAAACGTTTTCGGCAATCAGAAAAAGGCGGGGAATCATAAAGCTGATATTAAATCTAAGGTGAATTTAAAAGGGCAGAAAACCTTAGTTTGGGCGAAAACGGATCATACGTTCCTTGAAAAGCCTGTTCTGGCGCGGTACCGCAGGCGGTTAGGGGAAGTTCTGCTTGAGAAGGGCCGCATAACCCTTGATCAGCTTAATGAAGCCATGCGCGGCGCTGACGGCGCGGAAACCAAACTTGGGCGCTGGCTGCTTGGAAACGGCATGATTACCGAAAATGAGCTGCTAACGGCTATGTCCGCCGTCAGCGGCATCCCCTGCCTTGACTGTATGCCGCCGGAAAGCCCTGTTCTCCTCGCGTTTGCGGATAGTTTTGAAAAAGATTTTCTTAAAGAATTGCTCGCGGCTCCGTTGATGCGAACCCCAGAGGGCTATGTAATAGCCTTTTGTGACGAAAGCCCGGCTGACGCTAAAAGTACGCTGTCTGAGCGATACGGCATAGCAATAAATGAGGTTCTTGCTTCTAAAGAGATAGTCGAAAGAGTAATTGACAAGATATACAGCCCGGATGTATCCGGCCCGCGAGAATCGCTGATAGCGGAGTTGTGCGGCAAGGGAAGGATTGATTATGAGCAGGCTCTCATTGCCTATCGCTTTATGAGTATGGCAACAACAAGCGAACAGGCGGCTTTGGAAGCTATGTCGCTCCTGCCCGCCTCGCAATAACCGCCAAAAGACAAAGGATGAAAAATATCTTTATAATATCGCTTTTTTATGATAAAATGACACCGATATCAAATAATCATTCTCGCAAAAGACGGAGGGATTCACATGGCGCTTGACGCTTCCCATTTCAACAACCTCAAGGAAACTGGAGCCTTTATCCACAATTATATCAAAGCCGACCTGGGAGATAACACGGAACGCATAAAAACACGCTTCCCTCCCGAACCCAACGGCTACCTGCATATCGGGAATATGAAGGGCGTTTACATCAACTACGGTTTTTCCAAGATATACGGCGGAACCTTTAACCTGCGTATGGACGACACCAACCCGAGCAGGGAGGACACAGAGTTCGTCGAATCCATAAAAGAAGACATACGTTGGATGGGTTTCGATTGGGAAGACCGCTTTTTCTACGCTTCCGATTATTTTGACATCTGTTATGAAAGAGCAATAAAGCTGATAAAAAATGGCAAGGCCTTTGTCTGCGACCTTACGGCGGAGGAACTGCACGACAGCAGGGGGTCCCTTACGGCCCCGGGCAAGGAAAGCCCGTACCGCAACCGTTCCGTTGAAGAGAACTTGAACCTCTTCGAGCGCATGAAGAGCGGGGAGTTCCCGGACGGTTCCAGGACGCTTAGGGCAAAGATCGACATGGCGTCGCCCAACATGAATCTGCGCGACCCCGTGCTGTACCGGATTGCCCATGTAAACCACCATAACACCGGGGACAAATGGAAGATTTACCCTATGTACGATTATGCCCATCCCATACAGGACGCGGTGGAAGGGATAACCCATTCGATGTGCAGCCTGGAGTTTGAGGATCACCGGCCGCTGTACAACTGGGTCGTGGACGAGCTGGAGTTCGAGCACAAGCCGCGCCAGGTGGAATTCACAAAGATATACGTCTCGAATACGGTTATGGGCAAGCGCTATCTGCGCAAACTCGTTGAAACGGGGCAGGTTGACGGCTGGGACGACCCCCGGATGGTGACGGTCGCGGGGATGCGCCGCAGGGGATACGCGCCGGAGGCGATAGTGCAGTTCCTTGACATGACAGGGGTCTCCAAGGGCGTTAACAAAATCGACTTCGCGAGCCTGGAACACTGCGTCCGCGAGCATCTTAAAACCCGCGCGAAGGTCGTTATGGCGGTGCTGGATCCCATCCGCGTCACGATAACCAACTA
>JAISVU010000243.1 GCA_031271375.1 Clostridiales bacterium
GTTTACCGAATATACGCTCAAGCAATGCTATTACCATTGGGTATTTACCGCTCATTTCTCCATCCCTCCATTTCCTTTTATTATAACATGCTTGGAGGAATTTGTCATGTGTTTAGTGATCGTTTATGTAGTTAAGTGGTATATCTAAGATTTAAAATCGTAAAAATGCCTATCTTTTAACGATTCCACTACTGTCATCAAAATGGGTGCAAGTTTAACGATTCTGGCCAGAATCGTTAAAAGATATGTTTTCAAAAACTTAGACCATAATGAGTAAACCTGTCACTGTTTAACCGTAAAAATTTTGACCTCCATTATAATACATTGCGTGTCATATAACGAGTTATACAGAAACGACTTTGATGCAGCGGCGACTCAAAATCAAGCCCTTAATGCTAAACGCATGAACATATTACGGTTCATCAACAAGCTTGACAATTGCGATTTCACACTCACTACAGTTGACGAGGGACTTTGTTCGAATACGGTGGAGTCCGTAATGCTGTAATCAAAAACTGATATGTAATGGTTATCAAAAAGGTCAGTGAGGTTAGAGTAGGTTTGAATAAGGAATTAAAGATGGAAGCTCGTAAGTTTTGGCGTTGTGCCAGACTTACAGGATTTTTCTTTTAATGTAATTTTGAACCAAGGTGTGCTATAATTTAGTTCTGCGGACAATTGCGGTAACATTATACTCATTTAAAGCGTTCTGTCATGGGTCGTGAGGTTGTTGTGGCAATAACAGACGGCAGGCTGGATTTCGGAACCTGGGAGCAGGTATTTTACGGTGAGTTCGACGGAATGCGCGATAAGCGCGTACTTGTGAAGATCATCGGGGAATGAGGACTGCAATGATATATGAATACTCGCTTTCCGCCCAGCGCAAGGATTTTTATAACATCACCCCGCAGGTGCGCGAGGCTGTAGCAAAAAGCGGTGTGTCTGATGGCGTTGCCATTGCTTTTTGCCCCCACACGACAGCGGGCATTACTATAAACGAAAACGCTGACCCAGGCTGCATGAGCGAGCAGGATGCGAAGCATCCGACCAGCCTGGACGTGGTGAGCGACTTGCTTCTTGGTTTGGACAAGGCTTTCCCTGACCGCCCTGAGTTTAGTCACGCGGAAGGCAATAGCGCGGCTCATTTAAAAGCCTCGGCGATGGGCTCCAGCGTAACTATTATTATAGATGGCGGCAAACTTGTTCTAGGGACATGGCAGGGTATCTACTTCACAGAGTTCGATCCGCCAAGAAACCGAAAGTTCTATGTGAAGGTGGCAGGGACATGATTCAGATAGCCTCCGGTTTTAACTCCGATTTAAATAATTGGCTTATCCTTAATGAGAGCGAAAATAAGACGCTTCTTATATCGAAAGATATTATGGAAAAACGGCCGTATAACGCCACCCGCTTCTGCTCAGCTTGGGAAGAATCGAGTTTACATGAGCATTTGAACGAATATTTTCTATTGAGCGTTGAGGAAGTAAGTCGCTATTTCCTGGATAATGCCGCCCGGATTGCGTGTTTTCAAGGAAAACCCTGGGCTTGGTGGCTGCGGGACATTGGTATAAAGAACCATGCCGCTTTTGTCGGGAAGGATGGAACCGTCAGCGCCCACGGATACCGCGTGGACTGTGCCTGGTGCAGCGTAAGGCCCGCGATATGGCTTAGGACGGAGGAACTGCTGACATGACGCGGCGTGAGCTTATCGACTTTTGCTTGACTTTCCCCGCCGCATACGAGGATTACCCATTTGACGACCTTGCTGACATCGGAGCGTGGACCGTTATGCGGTATCGGGCGAACAGAAAAGGCTTCGCTCATATTTACGAGCGCAACGGCGGACTGTGTATCAACCTCAAATGCGACCCGTTTGAAGCGGACTTTCTGCGGCAAGTGTTCGCCGACGTAATGCCCGCCTATCATATGAATAAGCGGCATTGGATTACCGTTACGCTTGGCGGTGACGTGCCGGATGATGAACTGGGGCGGATGATTGAAAGAAGCTATGACTTGATAAAACCGAAAGGGAGGAAACCTGATGTTGATTAACTCAAAAAAGGCCGAGGAATCGGCGATACTTAATCTCGCCTACAGCGTGTGCGCTGCGGCGCGGACAGCTCCAAAAGCCTGCGGCATTGACTATCTTGAAACCGCAATCCTAACGGGCGAGGATAAAGACCGCCTTACAGCCGAGATGCGTAAAATCGGCGAATCCCATGGGGAGTCCGGCAAATTCTTCTGCCGCGACGCGGATAACGTGGACGCAAGCGGCGCGGTCGTCCTTGTCGGCGCGAAATACGAAACACGCGGCCTTAACGAGCGCTGTAAGCTCTGCGGCTTTGATAACTGCGGGGCTTGCGGAAAAGCGGGAGCGGCCTGCGTGTTCACTTCTATGGATTTGGGGATTGCCTTGGGCTCGGCTGTCTCACTCGTAGCCGACAACCGTGTTGACAATAGGATTATGTTCACCATCGGTCAGGCGGCGTCGAAGCTCGGACTTTTGGGCGATTATAAAATGATTATGGGTATACCGTTGTCAACATCGGGCAAATCGGTGTTTTATGACAGAAAGTAGGAGCGTACAATGAAGAGATATCCCAAAACAGAAAAGTACGACAGCGATTGGATAAGCAAGAACTGGATGGGGCCAAACCCGTTATGGCTGTTGGAAGAGCTTTGCGGAAACCTTGAATTAAAGCCGGGTATGCGGGTTTTGGATATGGGCTGCGGTAAGGGGCTGACATCCGTATTTTTAGCGAGGGAGTACGGCGTTACTGTGTTCGCCAATGATCTATGGATCAGCGCGACGAATAATCTTAAACGATTTGAGGAAGCGGGAGTTTCCGGCTGTGTGTTTCCAATCCACGCCGAGGCCCACGCGCTCCCTTATGCCGACGGCTTTTTTGACGCGGCTATATCAATAGACAGTTACCAGTATTACGGAACCGATGAAATCTACTTCCCAACAGTTTATTCAAAACTTATAAAGTCAGGAGGACAGTTCGGAATCGTTGTGCCAGGGTTTGTCAAAGAGTTTGACAGAGGCCGCCCCGACACGCTTGCGGCGTTATGGCAGCCTGACATGTATACGTTTCACAGCGGCGCGTGGTGGAGAGCGTTATGGGAAAAGACAGGGTTTGTGGAAATCACGGCTTGCTATGATATGGAAAGCCCTAAAGAAGTCTGGCGGCCCTGGGCGGAGTGGTGCAAGGGGAATTTTAATAAAGAATTTGGCGGCGGTGATGATGGTGAGGATGATCTTGAAACTAAATTCTTAGACGCCGATGTAAACAACGACATTGCTTTAGTCGTTATGGCCGCGAGAAAGAAGGGATAACCGAGTGAACGAAATAATCCGCAAGCGTAAATCAACCCGCAGATACGATAAAGCGCCTCTTGGTGAAGCGGCTTTTTCCAAAGTAAGTGAGAAGCTGGGAACCCTTACGCCGCTGTTTCCCGATATCAAGTATTCCGTAACAATCGCGGATAAAACAAAGGGGCTTCTGGCGCAGGGTTCCGGCGCCTCCTCTTTTCTGGTCTTTCGCAGCGAGTATAAGGAAGGCGCGTATGAAAACATCGGGTTTATCGGGCAGCAGATGGATCTGTGGTTCTCCGAGAACGGACTTGGCTCATGTTGGCTGGGAATGGCGAAGCCAAATGAGGGCGGGGATTTATCCTATGTTATCAGTATGGCTTTTGGCAAGCCCGTCGGTACGGCCCACCGAAGCCTCGCGGATTTCAACCGTAAGCCGCTGTCCGAAATCAGCGACGGCAGCGACCCCCGGCTTGAAGCGGCGCGCCTCGCCCCCAGCGGCATGAACACCCAGGGCTGGTATTTTTCAGCTGCGGACGGCAAAATCCGCTGCTACCGTAAAAAGCCCGGAATTATTGCACCTGAAAAGCTGGGCTGTATTGATATGGGCATAGCCCTTTGGCATATCGCCAGCGAGACGGAGAATTTCCGGTTTATACAAGAATCAGGCGTTCCTGAGCGGAAAGGGTTTATCTATGATGGAACTGTGGTTTGATGTACTTTGAATACGGCGACAAAGAAACCGAATACTTGAAGCTCAAGGACAAACGGCTAGGCGAGGCAATCGGTTTTATCGGGCATATTGAGCGCGAGGTTGACGCCGATTTATTCTCATCCGTTGTCCATCTTATATAAAGGACTTCGCCGACAGGGTACGGAGCGGCGAGTTTGATGTGGACGCGCTCCGCCATCTGCCGGACGCCGAGGTAGTAACCCGTTTGTCCGCGCTAAAAGGGTATCGGGGTTTGGACGTCAGAGATGCTATTGATTTTTTGTTTGCAGCGCCCCGATGTTATGAGCTTCGAAGATTTGGGCATACACCGGGGTTTACGGATGCTTTATCACCACGAGAAAATCGACCGCAAGCTGTTTGGCAGGTACGCTAAACGCTATTCACCTTGCGGTTCGGTGGCGAGCCTGTATCTTTGGGAAATAGCTGGAGGAGCATATAGCGGCGCAGAGCGTCTGTGATGCAAGTTAATAAACTAAGACTATTTACGAATGGAGAATGATTGCATGCTGAAATTTATCTGTTATTCAAGATGCTCGACTTGCCGCAAGGCTGAAGCCTTTCTTGACGAGACTGGCGCGGAGTATTCGGTACGCGATATCAAGACCGGCAACCCTACATATGACGAGCTGAAAACATGGCTACCTATAACGGGGTTGCCTGTAAAAAAACTGTTCAATACAAGCGGGCAGATGTATAAGTCTCTTAACCTAAAAGACCGTCTCCCAAACATGAGCGAGGACGAGTGTTTAAAACTTCTCGCCACAGACGGTATGCTCGTCAAGCGCCCGCTCCTTATAGGCGAAAATCACGTTCTGGTTGGTTTCAAGCGTGAGGAATGGGAACAGCTTTTAATGAAATAAAAACCGATTACGCAGTATTATAGGTGAGAAAATGTACACTTCATCCGCAAAGCTAACCTTCTTTATACCTCACGCGGCCTCGCTTAAAGACAAGCGTCAGGTCTGCCGCAGCATAATTGATAAAACCCGTCAGAGGTTCAACGCTTCCGTCGCCGAGGTGGATACCCAGGATATTCACCGGACATTGACTGTCGGCGTTGCCGTGGTATCGGGTGATGCCGCCCACGCCGCAAGCATGTTAGATGAGATCGTCCGGTTTATGGAAGAACAGGCCGACGCGGAGCTTACGGAGGTAGAACGTGACAGTTCTTATTGACGCCGACGGCTGCCCTGTAGTTGATATAGCGATAACTCTATCTAAGCGAGCCGGGATTGATTGCGTGATAATATGCGATACCGCCCATGTGTTTGAGAAGCCGGGGGTTACGACGGTAACGGTTCCGAAAGGCTCGGACAGCGTTGACTTCAAACTGGTTAATATGATCAGGCCCGGTGATATCTCCAGAGAACGCCGGAACAAGATAAAGCCTTTGAAAAGACGCTCAAGGAGCTTTTAACGATATGACAAGGATAGATATTGAAAGGAAGCGTTCAAAATGGTATTAATAGATCATCAGAAATGTATCGGCTGTGGCCGGTGTGAGGCTGACTGCGTCGCGGAAAACATCCGGCTGGAGGGCGGGAAGGCCGTATGCGAGGGGCCGTGTATCCTCTGCGGGCATTGTGTTTCCTGTTGCCCGGCAGGAGCCGTTTCCATACCGGAATACGATATGACGGAGGTTGAAACATTCGACAAAGACCGCTTTAGCCTTGATATTGACAGACTTTTATACACAATCAAGGCCAGACGCAGCATACGCCAATATGCCCCCAAGCCTGTAGAACGTGAAAAACTGGAGCGTATCGTCCAAGCGGGACGCTATACCGCCACAGGCGGGAACAGGCAGGGCTGCCACTTTATCGTGGTTCAGGAAGAGTTGTCAAGGTTCAAAGAGATAATCTGGAACGGCATCGAATCTACGGAGAAGTCAGCGGAAGCGATACAATCCGCGTTAAAAAGGTTCGTGAATATGCGGGAGCGCGGAATAGACTTCCTTTTCCGTGACGCTCCCGCCGTGCTGTTCATAGCCGCCGAAAGCCCGGTTGATGCCGGTTTAGCGGCGCAGAACATGGAACTGGCCGCAATATCCCAGGGGTTAGGCGCGCTGTACAACGGTTATCTGGTATACGCCGCAAACATGAATCCCGAAGCCCGGGAGTGGCTGGACACAAAAAATAAGCCAATCTCGGTTTGTATGCTTTTCGGATATCCGAGGGTGTCGTACAGCCGCACAGCGCCCCGCAGAACCGCAGATGTACGTTGGAGGTAATCCACGCGCATGAGGTTTATTCTATCGCCAGCCAGGAATTTTAACAGTACGGATATTGAAGCGCGAACGAAACCCCTGTTTGTAGCAGAAGCGAAAACCATTTTGGACAAGCTCAAAAAATACGCGCCGTGGGAGCTTGAGGGCATCCTGAACACAAACGGCAGGCTCGCTTTCAAGTCCTTTGAGTATTTACAAGATTTCGATTTCAATAAGGTCGGGATGCCTGCGTTGTTCGCATATAACGGGCTGGTTTATAAATACTTTGATCCTCTTGGGCTGGACGAGGCGGCGGTTGAAGATTCTCAATCCGTTGTATGAAAACGGAGATTGCGCGGTTAATCTGGCGTCCGAGGAATATGCCGCCGCCGTCAGAAAGCATCTCAAACCCGGCGACGCCTTTGTCGATATAGTGTTTAACTCAATCCACAACGGTAAAAAGAGAATCATTACCACGGCTGCGAAAATTGCGCGCGGTCAGATGGCGCGGTTCATTTTAGAGAACCGTATAGCCGAGCCGGAGGGATTAAAAGGTTTTAAAGCTGACGGATGGCGATATATAGAAAACCTGTCATCTCAAAAAAGATATGTTTTTGCATCTCACTAGCGGAGGATATCCTGATGTCAATACAAAAGGTCAGAGAATATTTCAGGCAATTCAATATGGACGATAGTTTGATGTTTCCAGCGCCACTGTGGAGCTTGCGGCTAAAGCCCTGAACTGTGAGCTGGCCCGAATCGGAAAGACATTATCATTCATGATTAACGGCCAAAGTATCTTGGTGCTAACGGCTGACGACGCGAAGATAGACAATGCCAAATGCAAAGCGAGGTTTGGAACCAAAGCCAAGATGCTCTCGCCTGACGAAACCTTAGAGTTGATCGGCCACGCGGTCGGCGGGGTCTGCCCCTTTGGGATTAACGAAGGCGTGGATGTGTACCTTGATATATCATTGAAACGGTTTAGCACCGTCTTCCCCGTCTGCGGGAGCGTTCATAAGAATAAAGCCTCGCGGAATATACCGCGAAGCTTATTCTCAACAAGGTTGAACTATTTCGGAAATCTTGTGGTAACGATTATGACAGACCAATGCAAATCATATTGTCAGGCGCGGCATCCTTAATGCTCATGGTTATGACAACCCGTCCTTCAAAGCCTTCCGGAGCTTGGCCATTTATATCGATATTGAAGGACGATTCATCCGCTGAGACAACCCTATCGGCATCGCGCTTTGTCACGGGGCTGCCAGGCGGAACTCCATCCACGCCAGCCAAGCTGTAATATACAGTCTTACCGCAGGCATCCCCAACCATGAAATCCACCCATATACCGCAGGCGGTAGATTCGTTTGTTTCCTGGTTGCCAAAGCGTTTTATACGGGCTTGGATTGTATCTGCGGCGTTGTCGAAGGTAAGCGATGTAGACACTTCCCCTTCTGTGTTGCCGTTCATGCCTAAATAGGTAGTCAAAGTCGGCAGATCGGTATAGGCATAAGCTGAACATAGTCGGTTGGCAAAATAAAAGTCCCTGCGCACATAATCTCCTATGCGCGGGCGCGCGTCCAGGTCGTTTGAGCTGTCCTCGGCTGTTATCTCGAAAAAGACGCTCCCTCCGCTGGGTATTACACCGCTCCATGAATAATTTTGAGCGTCAATCTCCGTGTCGAACTCTATGTCCAGTCCCTCCCGAGCGGTGTCCAAGTAACTGGAATGCTCGGAGTCGATACGGAAACAACGGATACGGTCTGGTTTGAACGGCAGGCGATCCAACAAAACCTCCGCTTTTTGTTCCTGCTCGGTCAGGTTGTATAACGCCAAACATGCGCGGTCGTCTTCCGCCGAAGCGAATGCCCGCACTTGGGAAGTGTTTTGTACGGCGACCTTAGTCATAGGCATATTGTTATAGAATTGGATGGCATGGTAAGGCGCATAGGGGATATCATTCAAGGAAAGAAGTCCTAAATAATCGTATGGGGAGAGGAACAATGCCCAGTGTACCACTTCCAAATCGGGTATCTCGGCAAAGGCTTCCGCAAGGCCTAAGAAATTAGCCGCTGCCGCATATCCGCTGTTCCCAGTCTTGTCATACACCGTATTGTATTCGGTGATTTGCATCCGCACATTCGAGAGTTCCTCGTCTGCAGCCAGTATCTTTTGTACGCCTGCGGCATAGTCCAGAATATTGCGGCCCAGGTAGCTGTGATAGGATACGAAATCCAGCGGCACGCCGTTCAGTTTGCACCTGTCCAGGTAGGCCTGCAGACGTCCGTCCTCGGTAATAAGCTCAGGATAAGCGAAACCGCCGCCGCCTACCACCGCGTCCGGGTCTCCCCGGCGCACGCCCTTCGCACCATATTCGTAGATATCCAGGAATTCTTCCCAACTGCCCGAAAACATATCCGCGTAATCCGGTTCGTTGTATACTTCATGTCCGTAGGACACCACTCCCGCGTCTTTCAAGGCGCGCGCTGTCTGCTCGCATATTTCCTGCCAGGCCTCATAATCAACAGGAGCCAGGTTTTCGGGTTTTGAGACGCCCTGCTGTTGTACCGCTTTGGGTGTTGCGAAATAACACCAATAAGGTAGAATGTCCCGTTCGTTAAGCAACAGGCTGTAATCGGTCATCCCGCCGTAATGGCTTTTAATATCCCCGGGGCTGCCAAGACCCACAAGGGAACCCAGTCCACTGTAACCCATGCCCATGTCTACACGCAGCGTAACAGGCCGGATTGCCTCAAGCGCGCCCATTGTTTTATCAAACCGTCCGGGATGTACCCACCCCACTGAAAACATGCCGATCTTTTTAAACAGAGGCACGCCCTGCACTGTTGAAAAATCCACATATATATTACGCATCCCGATTTCCTCCTCAGGGTAAGCGCTGGTTGCCTCGTCCCGGTCTAAATACGACACGCAACCGGACAGCAGAAGAACCAAAGCCAGCATGACTGTTATCAATGGGTATTTATTCATTTTATTGTTCCTCATAATTTCCTCCTGCTCCCGGCGGGCTTTTAAACAACCCCGCATTACCTGAAACCTCGAAGTGGTTGCACAGAAGAGCCCGCACCGTATTATATACCGCCTCACGTGCATGTTCTATGCCGCCCTGGCGGGAGATTACCTGCTCGTATGCCTGGCGTATCTCCGTACCCACGTTTATTTTGGCAATTCCCGCAGCAACTGACTGCAGTATATAATCCTTAGGAATTCCTGACCCGCCGTGCAGCACAAGCGGGATTTGAGCTGCGTCACGCAGACGGCGCAGATGCGCGAGATCAATGCGCGCTTCCAGCTTTTTCTCGTTCCGCGAAGCCTGTGATATCGCGCCGTGTACATTGCCTACGGCGACAGACAGCCAGTCGCAGCCGGTTTTTTGGACAAAATCAGCTGCCTCCAAAATGTCGGTGAAGCCCTTCCCGGACGAGAAAAGCTCATCATACGGCGGCAGCGGGCCTTTTTCATGCCCAAGCACCGCCCCCAATTCCGCTTCGCATGGGATACGGTTTTCATGGGCAAGCCGGACCGCCTGCCGCGTAGCGTCCACGTTTTTATCGAAGGGAAGCCTGGAGCCATCCACCATGACAGATTGGTATCCGCAGCCAATTGCTTCGCTTATAACCGCCAGAAAATCCACCTGTTCGTCGTCTTCGTCGATGACGGGGACATGGTCAAGATGCAATCGGGTGTGAGCGGGATCGCCGCAGCGACTGTATTCTTCCCGAACGGCTTGCAGGCTCCCAGCCTTAAACTTTATCCATTCCAGCCGAGCCGCTTGGATAAACGCGAAGGAATCCTCGTCAGCTACCGCCTTAACTACCGCCTGCATCATGGGCAGGTATGGGATATTAAACGCGGGAATAATCGTTTGTTTCTTATATGCGGTTTGCACAATTTCCAAATTGTTCATTACCGAGCTTCCTCCTTGTTTCGTTACGCTTGCTTCAGCCGTGAAGCACGGCTTTTGTGCATTGATACATCCGTTTATATTGCTCGTAATGCTCATCGTAGAGGCCGCTGTTTTGCCGCTTCGGTTCAAATATGCGCTTTCGGCGCACCATCGCCTCTGACGCCTGCCCCAAACTGCCGAACTCCCTGAGGGCGACGGCGCACAGCATAGCCAGCCCCGTGTTCCCGCTTTGCGGGTTGGAAAGCGTATACAACGGTATTTTCAATATGCCCGCTTTGATATGCAATAAAGCTTCGGCGACCCCGCCGCCCGATACCGCCAGTTCCGGCGGATCCACGCCGCTCTGACGCAGCAGGTCTAGATTGTAACGCATCTCAAAACATAAGCCCTCCACCAATGCCCTATAGATATCAGCGCCGGTTGTGTTGACCGTGAGACCCAATAACGCGCCAACGGCGTTGGCGTCCATATGTGGCGTGCCGCTGCCGGACAGGTACGGAAGGAACAGAAGCGGCGATGGATTTTCTGAGATTTGGGCGTTGAGCGCGTCAAACGCGTTGATGCCCTTAACCATGCTGTGTTCCTTCAGCCCTTCCTTAAACGTGTCCAAATACCACCGCGACGCGCTGCCCCCGGTATTGTTGAAGGCTAAAGAAACATAGGTTCCTTCAATCGCGTATGGCTCTGCGCAGATATTGTGCCTATGCAGCCGGGCGGTATCCGCGTCGCTTGGCAGCATTACCGTGATACACTCAGCGCTGCCAACGCCGTCAACGGCGGAGTTGGCGGTCATTACACCCGCGCCTATCGCCGCCGCCACCTGGTCGTGGCAGCCGGATACAACCAACGGCCTGTTTTTAAAGCCCAACTCAGCCGCCACATCCGGCAGCATCTCTCCAACCGCCTGTCCTGCCGGTATTACATCCGGCAGAATATCCCCGCTGATACCCGCCAGCTTAAAAAGCCGGTCGTCCCAAGTCATTGTGTGCCGATTGAACATCAGTGTCCTGGAGGCCAGGGAGGGGTCCGTAACGGCGCGTCCGGTGAGCATGTAATTTACGTAGCCGCCAAAAGGCAGCATCACCGCCGTTTTATCCAGTACCTCAGGGCTATGGCGGGCTAACCACAGCAGTTTGGGAAGCGTATACATGCCGTTCACCGGCATACCGGTCCATTGCGTAACCGCCGATACGCCAAGCCGGTCGTCAAGCTCTGATACGAATTCATTTCCCCGGATATCTGTAAAAAAAATACTGTCGCGTCTAGGTTCACCGATTTTGTCCAGCAGTACGGCAGCTTCGCCGAAAGAGGCTGCCGCCAGAGCGTCAATGGATCGTTCGCTCCGCTGTGCCGCCGCAGTTATCGCTTGCTTGCAGGCGTCCCATACGGCATGAGGATTCATTTCAAACCAGCCCGGACGGGGAGAGAGCAACTGGTATTCCCTGAAACTTTGGCTAAGGACGGCGCCATTCCCGTCCATTACAGCGGCTTTACAGGATGATGTTCCTACATCCAGCCCCATTACGATCAATTGCTTCACCGCCTTTACCGGAAAGCGCCCGCAAGCCCTGCCGCTTCCACACAGACGCGGCGGTACCCCAGATAGTTAGTGAACGCCTCTGTCAGCACATCGCCCGCATCGCCCATAGTGACGGCGACATGATGACGAAAGCCCTGTCTGCTGATAGACGCCAATGTGTCCTGAAGGCCCGGTTTTTGAACCACTCCGTAGCTGCCGAAAAAAGACGCAGGCAGTGTGTCAGCCGTCACTTCTCCCGAAGCTGCATAGAACTGCAACTCCCCGCTGTCTGTACGCACGCTTGCCATTGTGACCGTGCCCTGCCGCATCCTTCCCACGTTCAACCCCCAACTGCAGCCTTCGCCATAAGTTTTGGACAGCATCTTATGCTGCTGTATCACGCCAGTCCCCTGCATTAGCTCCAGCGGCAACGGCCCGCAGTGGAACAGGATACATTTATCCGCCTCGTTTCCGTAATTATTGTTTAAATCCATACAACCGGCGGGTATTTCGGTCGCCAGTGATAATCCTAGCATTGCTATAGCGTTAGTCACGTCCATCTCGCACACAGCAGGGATGCCTCGGTGGTTAAGGATGCCCATGACAGCGCAGGGCGTGATGCCCAGTTCTTGCTGCAATTCGCTCCAGCAGCGGACCGCCACGGCATCAAGACAGTTTTCCCGGATATGAGCGTCCAGCGCCGCGGCAAAACGCGCCATTACCATGTCCCTTTGGGCGGGCACATTTTCAAAGCTGGCCGTTTCGTGTAATTCATCCAGCCAGCGAGCCGCCTCAGGGTTATTCTCGCTTATTTTGCGGAATCGCGCTAAAAGTGATGAGAGGTCGTAAGTTTCCACATCGATACCGTGGCGTTCTAAGGCACACTCGTCATAACGCACGCTTTTAAATGCGGTGGTTCTCGCGCCGACGGCACCAATACGCAGACGCCGCATACGCTTTACGACGCGGCACACCCCGATGAATTTCCGCAGTTGAATATCGAAATCCGAAGAACTGGGGGCAGCCACAAAAGGAGTAAAAGCGCTATAGGCTTTGCCCATTTGGGTAAGGACGCTGGTGAGCGCGAATTTGCCGCAGAAAGCGTCCCTCCGGTGCTCGAAGTCCAGCTTTTCCAGTTCATCAGGATAGGCTTGCAGCAGTATCGGTACCTCGCAGTCCTGTATTGCGGCTTTAATGCCGTTTTCGTCCCCGAAGTTTGGCAGGCAAATCACCAGCCCGTCGTACTGCCCGCGATTCCGGGCCAGGAAATTAGCAAAAACCATTCCGTCGTCGGTTGTTTCAACTGCGCCGTAGCGCGTAGCGTCTGCGGGAATGGTGACGCCGCTCACATTGGCGCGCGCAAACGCGTTCCTGATGTCGCTGTGAGCCTGTTCGATAACTGAACTGGGGAAAAAACCCCTGTTGGCGATCAAATAGGCTATGTTCATTATCCTTTCATCCTCTCTGCATTTATAATGAGTTACCGTAGAAAGACAAGGCCGCCCTGTTGCTTTTTAGAGCGGATTGCGGTAATATAAAAAGAATCTGTAAAGAAACGGAGCCGTTTGTATATGAGAGACTCAAAACGGGTGACATTGAAGGACATTGCTAAGGTAACCGGTTACTCATCCAACACCGTATCCAAAGCCCTGCGCGATGCCGCCGACCTTTCAACCGCCACAAAGGACGTAATCCGCCAAACTGCCGGTAACATGGGATATGTTGCTAATGCTATGGCCAGCGGGCTGCGTTCGGGTCATTCCAATGTCATTGCTTTAATCATCAGCGACATATCCAATCCCTTCTTCGGCATACTTACTAAAGAAGTAGAAGCCCAAGCCATGCAGTATGGCAGTACCGTTATCGTACTGAATACCGAAGAAGACGAAAAACGGGAAGAACAAGCCTTAAAAGCGGCCATTTCCCGAAACGTTGACGGAGTGCTGCTGGTACCCGCCTGGCATGGCCGGCAAAACATCCGAATGCTGCAAAACGCGAAAAAACCTTGTGTCCTGGTGGGGCGCCACTTGGATGATGTGGCTATAGATTCGGTCTGTTTCACTGACGAGCGCGGGGGATATGACGCCGTTTCCTACCTTCTTAGCCGCGATTACCGAAATGTTCTGATGATAAACGTTCCGTACAACAGCAGCGCGTCTGAACGCGAGCGGGGTTATAGAAAAGCTCTGACTGAGTACAGCCTGCCCTCCAATGTGATAACCGTTAGCAGCGCGCTGGGCGGTGTGCGCGATGAACTGAGCCGTGTTATTCAAAGCGGAGCAAAGTTTGACGCGGTGTTCGCCTTTAGCGACCTGATCGCATTCGAGGCTGTTTGCGTTCTAGCTGAATACGGTATTAAAGTCCCCGAGGATGTGGGTATTGTCGGCTTCGACGATATTCAGTCCCGTTTCCAGATTCCCTTTCCCCTCAATACCGTAACAGTGCCCAAAAGGGAACTGGGAGTGCGCATCGTTGATCTGCTGATGCGGCGTATCAGCGGCGATACGGAAGGCTTTCCGCAAAGAGTTATACTGGAAACAAAACTCACGGTTCGGGGCAGCGCAAAGTAGCGCAGTCTTCTATTATGTTCTAACCCTACCCTTTAAGCGAACCAATCATAATACCCCGGACCAAATGCTTTTGCAGCAACGGGTACACCAGCAAGACCGGCAGCGTGGATACCACAATCACCGCGTATTTCAATGTTTCGGCGCGCTGGGACACCTCGCTGAGATATTCCTGAGACATACCCATGCCTCCGGCTTGCACCAGATTGTTCAGCAAATTCTTACTCTCCAGCAGCAGATTGCGGATGACCAGCTGCAGCGTATAGAGGTTTTTATCCCTGATATAGATGAGGGCTTGAAAATACTGGTTCCAGTGGCCTACTCCATAAAATAACGCCATTGTGGCCACGATGGGCTTGGACAGCGGCAGCACCACCCGCAGCAGTGTTTTTATTTCTGAGCAGCCGTCTATAACTGCGGCGTCCAGCAGCTCGTTTGGAATGCTGCTGCGGTAGAATGTCCGCACAAGGATTATGTTATACATGGATACCGCGCCGGGCAGAATGAGAGCCCATATTGTGTCACGCATACCCAGCGACGACACCAGCAGATAAGTGGGAATCAAGCCGCCGGAGAAAAACATCGTGAATGTAAAAAGGAACATGATAGGCCGGATTCCTGGCAGGTGCGTTTTAGTAAGCGCATAGGCGCCCGTTAGCGTAAGCGCCAGGTTTATTAGCGTCCCAAGAACGGTGAGAGCCGCCGTTACCAGATAGCCGCGCCATATTTCCGCGCTCTGCATCACTATGGAGTAGCCGTTAAAGTTAGCGTTCACCGGCCAAAGCCATACTTGCCCCGAGTTCACCGCCGTTGGAGCGCTGACAGAGGCGATTAGTACGAAATACAGCGGATAGGCAATAACCAGCGTAAAGAAAAAAAGGATCACAATATTAACCACATCGAACACTTCGACACGTTTTTTGCGTTTGTTAGATTCTCTTTGCATCAGCGCCTCCTTTTCTACCATAAGCTGGTGTCGCCTACCTTCCGGCAAATCTTGTTTACCAGCAGCAGCACAATGAAGTTAATAACAGAGTTGAATACCCCAATAGCCGAAGAAAGGCTGAACTGGGACATCCCGATGCCCAGGCGGTATACATAGGTGGAAATAACATCCGCCGTTTCCATTATGGAAGCGTTCTGCATCAGCAAAATCTTCTCGAAATCGCCGCCTAGAACCCCGCCAGCGGACAGGATTAATGATATGACGATAACCGGACGCAAACTGGGCAGGTTGATGTGCCAGATACAGCGCATACGCGATGCTCCGTCCATTTGAGCCGCCTCGTACAAGGTAGGGTCTATGCCGGTGAGGGCGGCCAGGTATATGATAGACGACCAGCCCACATGCTGCCAAATCCCGCTAAAGGCGTATATATGCTGAAACAGCTTCGGTTTGATCATAAAGTAGACGGCATCACCGCCAAACGCCTCGATTATTTTGTTGATGACGCCGGATGAAGGCGAGAGGAACAGCGTTATCATGGATACGATGACGACCGTGGAAATGAAATGCGGCGCGTAGGAAATCGTTTGCGTGATTTTTTTGAAACGGAGGCTCCGCACCTCGTTGAGCATCAGCGCAAGAATAATAGGCAGAGGAAAACCGACTATTATAGTATATACCGACAGCACCAGCGTATTTTTGAATATACCCCAGAACACGCCGGAAGACAGAAACTGCTGAAACCATTTTAAACCGGCCCACTCGCTGCCCAGGATACCTAAGCCGGTATTATAGTTTTTGAAAGCAATTTGCAGTCCATACATTGGGCCGTAGCAGAACAAAGCGAAATAAATAATGCAGGGCAGCAGCAGGAGATATACCTGGTAATTCCGCAGAACGATCCGCAGCAGCGAGCGTTTTGGCTTCGCATTTTGTTGATCCATCCGTACCTCCTCCATGACAGTATGAGACAGGGCAGCGCACCCTGTCTCATACCGGTGTAACCTGCTGATCAAGGGTCTGATGACGCTATCTAAAAACTCCCAATAGCAACGTCAGCGGGTCTTAGTTCATATTAGATTTGTACCGGTCATACGCCGTATTATAAGCCTCTACCAAGTCGTTCAAGCCCAGGCTTTCCAGATGGCTTATCATGTCGGCGTAGCTTTCTAAAGGCTCTTCGCCCATCACGATCTTTGACTCCATCTGGGCGTAGTATGTGTTTACGGCGTCCGCAATCATCGCGGTTTGCTCAATTTCTGCCGCTGAAAGGTACAGTGTAGGCGCAGCGGGCTTCACATAGGGAACCCTATACGTCTGCTGATTATATGTAAGGCTTTGGTCTCCTAAGGCCATTTCCAGCTTCTTGCTGAAATCGCTGTAATAGTAGTTTCCGATGATCACGTTGGTGGGGGCTATGTATCTGTTGGTGTAATCGTATGCGCCGTCACTGTCTTCGTCGGTATTGATTTTAAATACAGTGCGGTCCTCGGTCCATTCAATACCGCCCTTGCCGTCGCCCTGATCTTCAGGGCCGTACATCCACTCGGCGGCCTCGTCCGTAAAGAAGTAGTCCAGGTAGCGTACAGCTATCTCAGGATTCTCGCAAGCGGATGTGATAAAGATTCCGGCCGGGTTAATGGCGTCCTGATAGCAGGCAATCTCATCAAAATACTCGCTTGTAAATGGAACCGGCATCCTGTACTGATCATATACCGCAGGATCCTGGCTATTGGTGAACAGGAAGTGAGCCGAGTGTACATAAGCCCCAACACGCATCGCCGCGCCTTTGGCCAAAAGCTCGCTCTGGCTTTGGGTGTAATACTCTTGATCCAGCAGCTTCTCCGAATACAATTCATTCATGTTTTTCAGATATTGCTCATACATGGGATGCTGGGTTACGTGCACGATCTTGCCGTCCACCACTTGCCAGGTGTCCTTATTGGACCACCCGTAGGTCATGCCCAGCGGCCCCGCCACAAATGGATCGACTTCGTTTCCGCCGGCGCTGCCGCTTAACGGGATAGTGCCTTGACCGGACGGATCGCTGTCACGGAAGGCTTTCAGCAGTTCCACAAAGTCTTCATAGGTTTCAGGCATTTCATAACCCAGGTCGCCGGCCCATTGCTGGTTGATAAACGGGCGGGCGTTGCCGTCCACCGGATAAATCAGAGCCGTCATACCGTACATATTGCCGTCCGGCGTATAGAGTTTGGCTTTTTCTGGATATTGGTCGGTCAGGGCGGTATAAGTCGGGGCGTATTTTTCAAGCAAATCGTTCAACGGCAGCAGTTGGCCCGCGTTAGCGTATGTAATTACATCGCTGGCGTTAATGAACGCGCCTACGCCTACAAAAAGGATGTCCGGTAGCTCGTTGGAGGCAAACATCAGCTGTAACTGCTCCCACCACTGCTCGCCTGGTATGTTTGTGATTTCGAGTTTCACGTTTGTCAGCTCTTCCATCTTCTTAAAGATGTACATGTCGGAATTATACTCCCAATTCGGGCTCTGGGACAGCATCACCGCCGTAAGCGTGGTAGGCTCGTCCGTGATGGGGAAGTCAGCCTCATTAAAGCTGACGCCTGAGACCTGTCCGCTCTCTTCGGAGGGCGTGCCGGATTGGGACTCTCCATTGGCGTTGCATCCCGCGAAGATGCTCATCAGCATGATACATGCCAAAAGCGCCGCCAGACTTTTCCGTGTCTTCATTTCTCATTACTCCTTTCGTACAGAACCATTTGATGGTTGCTGTGTAAAATAGTGGGCGGGGAGATGAATGTCCCCAACGTTAAAGATTATCGATAACGTTATCGATAATCTATTATAACACTATGCTTTTAAGCTGTCAACAGAATTTCGTAAAATTTTTAGCCCACACACTATTGACAATATATAGGAGGTTGCAGTAATATTATATATAACGATAACGTTATCGATAATGTCGTGAATTAGACTCAAAAGCCGCGCAATGCGGACAACTCAGAAGAGGTGCGCGAAATGGAGACAGGGACACATAACTATATTAACTACCGCAATTTTTCCGTGCGGTATGACCGGGAGCAAGCAGCGCTGTCTATCTGGCACCAGCGTTATGGTCTAATCCTGGACAAAGGCGCTCTGACCGCATACACGCGGGATTTAAATCATGTCTGCCAAAGAGTAGTCCTGGCTGATTTTGAAGAAGTGACTTTCTTCCATGAGAAGCACCTTGACAGCAATGCCCTGGTTTTGTGCTTCACCCGTGGACCGGCAGCGTTGCCGGTTGTCACGTTACGGATGCAGTTGGATAATTCTCGGGTGCGTTGTTACTTGGACGGTACCGGTGATCCTGGTTATCGCTATGTATTTTCGGGAGGATTGCACTGGGGAAAGGATCAGCGTAACAGCACTTTCGCCGTTTCCACAAAAGCCCGCCGAGGTATCAGATGCGCGTTAGGGCCGGCCTCGTTGTACGGAGACGATGCGCTGTTTGACCGCGACACGGACACCTTGCTTCGTATCGCGTGCTCCGGGTTTCCACGCTTGCGATACGACTGGAGCTTAAGTCAATACATGGCGGAGATAGACTTGGGGCAGTCTACCGGAATGTCCTTTGAGTTGTGGACCGAGGAGAATGTACTGGCGGATCAGTTTGCAATCCGCTACCGGCCGATAAACAAAAGCGGTTTCTATTCCGCGCCGCCTTCCGGTTTTATGACATGGTACGCGCTGATGTGGGATACCAACGAACAGCGTCTGCTAGCCAATGTGGACGTTCAAGCCAGGGAGCTAATGCCCTACGGCGCGGACACTATATGGGTAGACTACGAATGGTATCATAACAATGGCCACATTGGAAACGAGCGGTGTCATACATTCCTTCCAGACCCGGAGAAGTATCCTAACGGTATGGCTCATGTAGCGCGCTACATAAAAGAAAAAGGGTTGATTCCGGCGATTTGGATCGGAGCCACCCACGATGTTTCACAGAATGAGTATCTGGCGTCAAACCCCGAGATTCTGCTGCTTGAGAAATGGTCATGGTGCGGCATTTACTTCTTTGATCCCACACATCCCAAATTTCTTGATGAGTTTATACCTTTGGTGTTCCGTCAGCTGCTGGACTGGGGTTATAAAGCGATTAAATGGGATGCGCTGCCGTTGTCTTTGGATTATTATGACCAATACCATGACCGCCTCTATGACCCCGGCAAAAACTCCGAACAGGCTTTGCGCGGCGTTGTGGAAAAGGCGCGGCAGGTGGTTGGCAATGATGTGTATATGCTGTCATGTCACGGGGAAGCCAGCAGAGACATTACCTTTGCCGCCGACCTTTTTGACGCGGCGCGGATAGGCGCGGACGTGTTCAGCTGGGAGAACTTTATGAAGTCATGTGTTGAACGGGTATTGAAATACTATCCAATGCACAATGTCGTGCTGTACGCAGACCCAGACAACCTTGTTCTGCGCGAGGAGTTCAACACCTTCCGTCAAGCGGTGTCCCGGACGTCCTTTATTTCCTTGATGGGTTTGCCTCTGACGCTGGGCGACGACCTGACTGTTTTGCCTTGCCAGCGTATGCGGCTTATAAAACGCGCATTGCCCGTACTGGACATCCGCCCCATGCGCCTCGCGCCGACTCAGCTTTCAGAGGATTGCTTGTTTGTCATTTTGGCTGTGGAAACACCCATCCACCATTATTTGGTGGCAGATTTATTCAACACCACGGATCACCCCGTAACGGTAAACCTGCAAGCGGAAGACCTGGGACTAGATTCGCATACGCAGTACCATCTGTTTGAATATTGGAGCCAAAGTTATTGCGGCCTTCTTCATAAGGAAGCCGCTGTCCAACTGCTGCCCCACGAGTCCAAGGTATTCGCTGTACACAAGGCGCTGGACCGCCCCCAGCTGCTTTCCTCCAGCCGCCATATCACACAAGGAGCTTATGATATTACAGCCCTGGCTTGGGACGAAGATGGATTAATCTTGAGCGGAACAGCCAATGCGGTAGCCGGCGACGAGCATCGGCTGTTCTTCCATATCCCGAAAGGTTACAAAATCAAAGGTTCCAACGCTATGGAAGAACGCGGCGGCATACTGCCAATATTATTGGACACTCGCGCTGGCGGCGCAGTGGATTGGCGCTTGGAGTTCGAAAGGGAGGGTCAGGAATGAAAATTGAAGATATCTATATGAGAGACCCTTATATCCTGTTGCATGAAGGCGTATATTACCTCACGGGAACCACCGACCGGCATTGGATGGGCGGCCGTTCCGAGGGACTTAAGATATATACGTCCACCGACCTGGAAAATTTTGATGGGCCGCATACGGTATTTCAACCCTCGGATAATTTTTGGTCTTACGAGTGCTGGTGGGCACCTGAATTGCATTTCTATAACGGCAAATTCTATATTTTCTGCACCTTTCATAACAAAGATATGAAGCGTAAAGGTACTCAGATTTTGGTATCCGAAACGGTAATGGGGCCTTACCGGCCACTGAGTGATGAACTGGCGACAAACGAGGAATGGGAATGCCTTGACGGCACGCTGTACGTGGAAGACGGACAGCCCTACTGTGTATATTGCCGCGAGTGGACTGTCATAGGCAACGGCGAGATATACTTCCAACAATTATCACCAGACCTTACACGCAAAATCGGCCCTTCGGCAAAGATGACCGACGCGAAATCCGCCTCATGGACTGTCGGCTTAAACCACCACGATCCTAAGCGATATGACGACTATATCACCGACGGCCCTTGCCTTTACAGGATGAAGAATGGTGATTTAATAATGCTTTGGTCCAGCTTTTCCACAAAAGGCTACACAGTTGGGATGGCTAAGCCTATGAACAAAAAAATCAACGGTTGGTGGCATCATTTACCAGAAACATTGTTTTCCGGCGATGGCGGACACTGCATGGTGTTCCGTGACAAGGAGGATGCGCTCAGGCTATCGCTTCATGTAAACAATTCCCAGCATGGCTATGAACATCCATGTTTATATACACTGGACGAAAACGACCGGGCGCTTGTATTACTCAAATAATGTATCTGTTTATAGATATCATTCTATGTAAATAACAAGCGTGTTTGGGAGCAGTAACATGTTTCTTCCTATAGGTGTGATCGGATTTAATGAAAATATCAACGGCGAGAGGATGCCACGCATTTTGCTGCATCCTTTCGACATCCCGTTTTCACCGGCGGCAATTCCGACTACGCAATAAGAGCTATCATTCCCGTTCCTATTCCAATGCAGCGTTCTGCCCAAGACTTCGGCGCTCCCCCAAAGGTCATAAGCCGTTTTTTCGCTGATAACGCAGTCCTGATAACCCTTTTCTTCCGGTAAAATGCCGTCTAATAAGTCAAGGCGGCTAAAACCCTCTATTTTACCGAATACTTCCGTAACCGCCGGTTGGGAGAAACCATACCCCTCGGCGGAAAGCCTTTCTAAAGGAAACTCACGCCACAGAGTGACTTCAGGGATGTTTTCGGCGCCGTCCTCTTTGAAATGTCCTTCTAGCCGGGTCAGCTCCGCAGGACTGACGCCTCCGTCCTCAAGACGCGCCGCATATAGCCAGAGCTATACGCCCCCCAAATTGTCTTGCAAAGATTCTTTTTAATCACTGCGAACCCTGTCCCCTTCCGAAACGGGCTTATTTGCGTAAACGATAACCAGGTCGTCGTCGTTTAAGCTTCCGGAAACTGACATGCGGGCTGTATCCCGCATCTCTACCGTAACAGAAACCCGTCTGGCCGAATACCCGGCGCCGATTACTGTCTTTTTTTCTTGGGCTACAAGGACAAAATCACCTGAATAATCGCTCCTAAGCGCACTGATTGGAAGAATGTTTCGCTGTGCAGGGCTTGTCTTAGTTACGGTCAATATTGGAGAAATGCCTTGCGGATATATGCTTTCCGGAAGAGAAGCAGTAAGCGTGCCATTTTCTACACGCGTTATAACGGCTTCGGCATTAAAGGAAAGGCCGTCATTGCTGTATGTGATCACTCCAGTATCTCCTATAGAAAGCTTCTCGGCATCTTCGCCCAGGGTTACGGACTCGAAGACCGAGTCTGTAATTTCCCCGTCTAACGATATGCGAAGCGTTATGCTGCCTCCCCTTTTGACATCCACTCTGCATTTTGCCACCGTTATCCCATCCATAGCCCGGGATATGAAGGTAAAAGCCAGCATTGCAAGGAAGAAAACATACCGGGCTTTTGCCGCCCTAATCTTGTTATTCAGCCGCATAGAGTTTGGTAGTTTCATAGACCGCTTCCGTTAAACATGGACTTTAGGGCCATTCCTTCAATTCCGGATAGATGCTCGGATATATAAGATAAATTCTCGGGGTCGCGTATAGTTTGGAGGTTAATTTCCGCTTCGCCTGACGCCAGGCTTTCCGCGTCCTTTACAATGACCGTTCCGCCGGTCGATACATATGCCTTTAGTTGGAGCCTCGCAGCCTCTGCTTCCTCCATCGACATATATTCCTTTAGCTTGCCCTCGATTGCCAGCATATCTCTGTAATATGACGCAAGATACTCTTTGTTGACTGTTCCGTCGGCGCCTATGATGCGACTTGCGTTGACGTCATAGAAATTCATCAGCATATTGGCCAAAGCCGGGTTTCCCGGGTCGCCGTAGTAATAGGCTTCCCTATACAAATCAGGCGGCTGGTAAAGGAAGGCTGTTTTGTCGTGGAATAACTCCACAATCCCGGCCAAGTCTTCCAGCGAGTTTATCAGAGACAATGTTTCCCGTTTCCAATCATCACAGGCAATGTATACCGCATTGGTATTCCGTGCACGCCGCCAGCCACGGCATATGCGCCTCGCATACTCTCCATAAAGCCGCCCGCCGCAATTTGTGCGTCAATAATCCCTGATATGTCCTTTAACGCGCCTTTTTCAATGTAATCCGAATAAGGCAGTCCGTCCAGCATGAGTAAATCCGGGCCTTTACCGGCCAGAATCTTCGTGTTTAAAGCGCGGATAACGTCCTGCTCCGTCACGCCTGGGGCTCCGTCCATGCCTATGCGTAAGTTGACGTCCACGCCTGAGTTTTTGCGTTTGAACTCCCCAATAGCCTGTCGAAGCGTCGGGTTGCCGTAAATGCTGAATATATCCAGCGTCGCCGTCACCGGCATTTCCTCTCCGTAGGAATATCGGGTCAGCTCGTAAGAGCCGCCGTTTTCTAGCGCCGCATAAAACTCGTCCCCTATGCGCAGGAAATCCGCCGCACTCACGGAGGACATGCTTAGGGAAGTTTTTTAGCCGCCCGTAAGCTTGGCAAACCCTTGCCCGTCATAGACGTATATGCCGTCCCCGCACGCTATGGCCAGGCCGTCGCCGTTAAAAGAAAGGGCCGTTTCTATTGAGTTGACGCCGGGATTATATATAATGTTTTGGCCGGCGAATTCAATTACGTCGGTTTGTTCCCCCGTAGCCAAATCAAACATAATTATCTCAAAGCGAACGGTGTCCAGTGCGGCCATCACTCCGTCATAAACGGCAATGCAGCCGTCGCCGACGCCGCTGCTAACGGCGTAATCCCGCAAAGCGGCGCCGCTGTAGTCGTATTGGACGATTTTACCGTTAATCGGGTAATTAACAAGGAAGCTGCCGTCCAGGGCTATCACGGTGTCAGGCCCGAGGCCAAGTTCAGCGGGAATTGGAAGGGACTGGCCGTTTTCTTTGTAAACATTTTGCTTGCCTCCTAGTTTCCGCTATTCCACCCCGGCACAATGTCGTTGTGGGATGTGTTAATGCTAAACAGCCTCTTTGTCTTTGCCAAAATGCTGACAACGGCTTCCCTCCCGCGCTCGTCAACGACTGAAAATTCCAACGCGTTATCGCTCAAAATAGACATACTTTCCGCCGCCGTTGTAATATTACCGTCTTTGTCAAGGGGGACGCCAAACGTTCTTTTGCTGATTGCCGCATATTCGCAGCTTACCGTTTCGGTGAAGGCGAAGTGCTTTTCCGCGCATTCAATAGCCAGCAGCGTTAATTCTGACATATCAACGCCCCTCAGGAGTTCTTCCTCAATTTGCTTAATGATATCGGCGCTCCAAAAGCCTGTCATAGTTATATCCTGTACCCGGGCGTCATCAATGCTTATGCGTTCGCCGGTAACAGCATCGAGAGAAAAAAGGAATAATGTCACATCACGCATCTCGTGAGCCATATCTTTCGGGCCGTATCCCAGCCCGGACGGTATAACCTGCCCGCAAAGCTGCGTCCTGTTGTATGCGTGTTGATAATAATAGCGTATCGCTACAGTTAAGCCGTCAATTTTTTCACCCAGCGCTTCCTCGACATACTTGGCGCCGATTGCGACTGCTTGCTGTGGAGACGAGGCGTTTTCAGGTTTGAATTCTATGCCTTGCTCCATTATAAAGAACGGTGTGTCAGAGTTTACGCCGTCCTCGGCTGCCATGCTTATTTCCGGCAGCTTATAAACAAAAGGCGAGGGGTTAGGACTTAGAGCCGCACTCTTTTTCATTGCCGCCGCAAATACCGCGTCGGTCACAAAGTTAAACGCTCCGCCGAACAAAATGATTAAGAACACGGCAACTATAGCCATTATGATTCCGTCGTTAATTTTTTTCGCCTTTTTCATCAAGGCGTCCTCCTTTCAAAAGCATTATAAAACAGAGATTTAATGGAGTTATCCTGAAGTTGTCATGGAGTTGTAAATATTACGCTGACGGTTGTTCCTTCTCCGATTTCGGACTCCACAGTCATTTCAGCGTTATGAGCTGCCGCGATTTGCTTGCATAAAGCCATCCCCAGCCCCTCACCGCCATGCTCCCTGCTTCTGGCTTTGTCAACGCGGTAGAACGGTTCGGTAATTTGCGGCAGGCTTTCTTTGGGAATGCCGTATCCGTTGTCGGATACAATTAAAACAACAGTTTTTTCAAGCTGTTTTGCTTTCAACCGGATAATGCCGTTTTCAGAAGGACAAGCGGTTATTGCGTTATAACAAAGATTAAGCAGCATGCTTTTAATTCCCTGCTTAAACCCCACGCTATGCGTGGGAGAGCGGAAGTAGCAGTAGCGATGCAGATGATATAAAAGTCCTCCTCTGTTAAAATGGTAGAGGTTTCGCAGGCCACTACCAAAC
>JAISVU010000258.1 GCA_031271375.1 Clostridiales bacterium
CTGCTGCGCGCCACAGACCGCCTGCTTTCCGGCGTGCTGAAGGTCGCGTCCGAGTTCCTGCTTCCTACGGCGCAGCTTATAGGCCCGCGTAAATATAAGTATGCCTTCATACCTCACGAAGGCGGTTACGAAAACGCGCTTCCGGCTATTGAGGAGTTTAACAACCCAATCTACGCTGCGCAAAAGGACTTTTTAGAAGCCGAATCCATGCCTGATTACCGTCATAAGCCGGAGGTTTTGAAGCCGGACGGCGGGTTCCTTTCGGTCAGCGGCGGCGTTACATTCAGCCGCCTTAAACCCGCCGAGGACAGGGACGGCATGATCCTGCGCCTGTACAATCCCTCGGATGAGGAACGCAGCGTTACTGTAAAAGCGCAGGACGGCTTCATACTGAGCAAGGCCGCGCTGACTAAGCTGGACGAATCGGCGGCGGAGACGCTGGAGCTTGCGGATAACGCGGTCACAGTCACAGCGGCCGCGAAGAAAATCATCACCCTAAAACTTCATATAGCTTTTTCATAACAACTATCGAAGAAAGAGGGTTTTACACATTAAACGTTCTGAGATTAATGCGATTATGCGCAAAACGGTGCGCTTTGCGGAGGAAATGCGGTTTCGGCTGCCGCCGTTCGCCTTTTGGACCGCCGAGGACTGGCGCGATAAAGGCGAGGAATATGATGAGCTCCGCCAAAATCTGCTGGGTTGGGATATTACGGATTTTGGCAGCGGCGATTTTTATAAAATAGGCCTTCTTATGTTCACAATCCGCAACGGCAACTTCGATAATCCCAAATATATAAAGCCCTACGCCGAAAAGCTGCTTATAGTGGAGGAAGGGCAGATCACCCCTTACCATTTTCATTATAAGAAGATGGAGGATATCATCAACCGCGGCGGCGGCGACCTGATGGTGCAGGTGTATAACTCCGACATGGATGAACGCTTTGCCGGCACTCCGGTCATGGTAAGCTCGGACGGGCGCAATTATACCGTCGACGCCGGGGCCGTTGTGCGCGTAACCCCAGGGGAGAGCATAACCCTTCCCTGCGGTATGTACCATAAATTCTGGGGCGAGGGCGGCAAGGTTCTCGTCGGCGAGGTTTCAAAGGTCAACGACGACCGCGTTGACAACCGCTTTTACGAACCGGTGGGGCGGTTCCCCGCAATCGATGAGGACGAGGCTCCGCTGTATCTGCTGAGTATGGACTACAAGGAATTTTAAACGACGGAAGGAGGCGGTCATATGGCGCTGGCGGGCTTGGATATCGGAACGACCGGCTGCAAATGCACTGTTATGACGGCGGAAGGATGTATTCTGTCGTCGAAGTATCTGGATTATGAGGCTAGCAGAGTTGGCGGGATACATGAAATAGACGCCGAAGCCATTTGGCAATCCGTTAAGACTGTCATACAGGGCGCTTTCTACGCAAGCGCCGAGGCCGTCGCTTCGCTGACCGTCTCCTCCTTTGGGGAAAGCTGCGTCCTGCTGGACAGCGAAAGCCGCCCCGCAGCGCCTGTAATGCTGTATACCGACCCGCGCGGGGCGGAGCAAAGCGATCGGTTAGGCCGCATGTTGGGGAAGGACAATATCTTTAAGATGTGCGGGCATCCGCCGAACGAGATGTACACGCTGCCTAAGCTGATGTACACGCGGGAGACAAAGCCGGATGTCTGGGACAAAGTAAGGAAAATCCTTCCGATACACTCGTTCCTTATCTACCGGCTCTGCGGCGAGGCCGTGACGGATTATTCGCTGGCCTCGCGTATGATGATGCTTGATATTAGCAGGCTGGACTGGTGCGGCGAACTGTTGAGCGCGGGCGGGATAGACAAAGGGATGCTGCCCCGTATTCTTCCGCCGGGCAGCGCCGCGGGAAGAATCCTGCCCCATATAGCGGAGGAATTGGGACTGCCGCCCGCGCTGACCGTTGCGGTAGGCTGTCAGGATCAAATAGCCGCCGCTATCGGCGCGGGAGCGCTGCGCCCCGGCGCGGCAGTGAACGGCAGCGGAACCGTGGAATGCCTTACGCCGGTGTTTGACGGCCTTCCCAGCGGCATGGAAGGCATGTCCGCCGGAGGTTATGCTGTCGTCCCGGCTATGAACGGGCTTTTCGTCACATACGCGTTCACGTTCACAGGCGGGGCGCTGCTCCAGTGGTTTCGCGACCGTTTCGCGGGCGAGGCTTCAGCGCGGGCCCAAGAGGCCGGACGGAGCGTATATGACTACTTAAATGAAAGAGTTCGCCTAGAGCCCAGCGGATTACTGGTTCTGCCGCATTTCGCCGGGGCGGCGACCCCTTATATGGACGCCGATTCGAAAGGCGCAATCGTAGGTTTGACGCTGGAACATGACGAGATTGACGTATACCAGGCCGTCCTTGAAGGCGTCGCCTATGAAGACCGCATAAACATGGAGCGGCTTGAGGACGCCGGTATACATATTGACAGCCTGCGTGTGACCGGCGGCGGCGCCAGGTCGCGCGTCTGGACGCAAATCAAGGCTGATGTCCTTAACCGCCCGCTGGAATCCCTGACCTCAAGCGAAGCCGGAACCGTAGGTTCGCTGATTCTGTCGGGCCTTGCCGTCGGTTGCTATAAAAGCCTTGAGGAAGGCATGGGCATCGTGAAGACGCACGAGCTGTTTACGCCCGGCGGCCGCCGTCACCGGTACAATGGGATATTTAAGCAATATCAACGGCTTTATAAGGCTGTAAAAAGTATTTACAGGGAGGAATAGGGCGATGAGCATTGTGCGAAGCGCGGTGCACGCGCGAGAACTTTATGAATCCGCAAAGGAAAAAGGATGGGTTCTGCCCTGCTTTTGCTCCGAAAACCTGACGACAACCGAAGCCATATTATCCGCAGCCGAGGCGTTTCGGATAAAATACGTCTTACCATCCCTGCCGGTAATCGTCGCGATAACCTGCCGGTATGAGCACCGGAGCCAGGCTTCATTTTATACGCATACCCGCCGCTGGGACACGGGGCTAAAACTCTTCACAAACGACATCAAAGCCCTGTGCGAGGACGGCGGGCCGTTTGAGCGCTTGGACGTGATGATACACCTGGATCATCTCCAGCATGACCTGGACATGGAATTGCTTGAGAGCGCCCTTACGGACTACGCTTCTGTGATGTATGATGCCTCCGCGCTGCCGTTTGAGGAAAACATCCAAAAAACGGCGGATTATTGCGCGAGGCATAAAAACGACGTATTGATCGAAGGCGCCTGCGACGAGATTCAGGACGCGGGCGGCAAGGTTCACAATGAGCTGACAACGCCTGCACAGGCAAAACGATATATAGAAGAAACGGGAGCCGATTTAATTGTTTGCAACCTCGGCACCGAACACCGCGCCTCCGGCAAGGAATTGAAATACAGCGGCGAGGCGAGCCGGGCCATCCAAGACGGGATTGGCAAGCGCATTGTGCTGCACGGCACGTCCTCGGTGCCTAACGAACAGGTAAGGCATTTGTTTAATGACGGGGTGTGCAAGGTAAACATCTGGACGGCCCTTGAGCGGGATTCCTCGCCTGTCTTGTTTGAAGATATGGTTCGTAACGCAGGGAAGCTGGCGGACAATAAGACGCTCTTGCTGTTGGCAAATGAAGGGTTGATACCGGCCGAGGCCATGTCAGACAAGAAAATGGAGCTTGCCTATTTTACAACGTTGTATCGTCAGGGAATCGTTTTTGATAAAATGCGGTCTATTGTCAGTGATTATTTTGATATGTGGTATGTATAAAAGGAGCGATTTCTGATATGAGCTTGCAATTTCGTGTGGAGCAGCTGTGCCGCGCTCCCGCAGGGCCGATGGGGCGGCGGACGCTGGCGGAGCTGCGCTATGTCCTGGAGCTGGACGAAGAAGACTTAGGGGATCATGGCGGCGCGGTGTTATCCGCGATAGATATTTTGGAAGCGGGGCTTGCGGCGGACGGGGTTCTGACGGACAGCCGCGCCAAACAAGCCGAGGATAAGCTGCTGCCGCTCGCCGCCGCCGCAAAGCGATATACCGTGCTGTGTGCAGGCCACGCACATATCGACATGAATTGGATGTGGCGGTATGACGAGACCGTAAGCATAACGCTTGACACCTTCCGCACGGTGTTAAGCCTTATGGATGAGTATCCAGACTTTCGCTTTTCGCAGTCACAAGCCTCAGTCTACCGTATCGTGGAAGAACATGACCCGGACATGCTGGCCCAGATAAAGCGGCGCGTCGCCGAGGGCCGCTGGGAGCTGTCGGCAAGCACATGGGTCGAGGCCGACCGCAACATGCCCTCGGGTGAAAGCGTCGCCAGGCATCTGTTATATGCAAAGAAATACTTGAAATATCTGTTAGGCGCGAAGGACGATGATTTCCTTCTGGATTTTGAGCCGGACACGTTCGGGCACGGCGTACATACGCCGGAACTGCTGGCCGCTGGCGGCGTGAAGTATTACTACCATTGCCGGGGTTCTGAGGGAGAGGCGCTGTACCGCTGGCAGTCGCCTTCCGGAGCCGGGCTGCTGTGCTACCGTGATCCATTTTGGTACTTAGGCCCCGTTGAAGCGGGATTTGCTCTGGGTGTGCCTAGCTTTTGCAAAAGATATGGGGTAGACGCGGCTTTACGCGTGTACGGTGTGGGCGACCACGGCGGCGGCCCGACGCGGCGCGACATCGAGCGGTTAATGGACATGGCCGGCTGGCCGGTTTTCCCCAATATACGCTTTGGAACATATAAGGAGTTTTTTGAAAGGGTCAGTAAGGCAAACAATCTTCCAGTGGTTAAAAGCGAATTGAATCCGGTCTTCACCGGTTGTTATACAAGCCAGGCGCGTATTAAACAAGCCAACCGTTTCGGGGAGGCAAAGCTGGACGAAGCGGAAAGGTTCGCCGCCGCAGCCGCGTCTCTAACCGGGTTTGGATATCGTAGCGGAGCCTTTGAGGGGGCTTGGCGCAAAATACTGTTCAACCAGTTCCACGATATCCTTCCAGGCTCGGGCATCATCGATACCCGCGAGCACGCGATGGGCTTATTTCAGCAAGCTATTGCCGCCGCCGACACGCAAAAAGCCGGAGCGCTGCGGGCTTTAGGCGCGCTGGCCGATACAGGGGCGTTTATCACCGGCGAAAGCGCGGCGGACAGCGCGTCAGAGGGCGCGGGAGTGGGCTTTGGTTTGGGATACGGGATGACTGGGGTATCACCCACAGTCGGCCTCGGGTCAGGTCAGCCCTTCCGCGTGGCCCAGACAAACCGGGGCAGCGGCCTTAACCGTGTATTCCATGTATTTAATCCGTCCCCAGTACCGCGCACTGAGATAGCGGAGCTGACGGTGTTCGATTGGCAGGGCGATTGGAGCCGCGTGAAGCTCATGGGGCCGGAAGGCGCTCTGCGATTCCAGGTGCTGGACGAGAGCCCGAAAGAATTCTTTTTACATAGCTTCGTGCGCGTTCTTGCGGAAATGTCCCTGCCCGCCGGCGGACGGGCAACTTGTGTGATGGGCCAAGATGAGAACATACAGCCGTTCTCTAAAAATGAGCCTTACCCAAGACTGGAAAAACCCCATTCATGCATACTGGAAAATGTTTTTATCAAAGCGGTTTTCTGCCCCGATACCGGAGCTCTGCTATCTCTGACGGACAAGACGGCCAATCTTGAATTATTGCATGGCCCTTCGGCGTTTTTCCGCTTGATAGAGGAACAGCCCGCCGAGAATACGGCAGGTACCTCCTGGACGGTTGGGCGTTACCGCCGGGTTACAGACATGACGGCGGATGTTGAGATACGTAGAACACTGACCGGCTCATTAAAGAACGCTATAACTATCGTAACGCGCGTCGGGGCGTCCTCCGTCGCCTATACTGTGAGCCTTGCGGAGGGCAGCCGATGGCTGGATATCGACTGCGACGCAGACTGGCGTGAAGCCGGCATACCCTGGCGCTGTACGCCCCAGCTAAACTTCACGCTGCCGCTGGCTATGCGGCCGGATGACTTTATTCACAATGTACCGGGCGGGCTGCTGCGGCGCGCCCCGGTGAATCAAGACATGCCATGCCAGAGTTTCGCGGCCGCTCAGAGCATACCGGGGCGGGCGGTGATGCTGATCAGCGATTCCAAATACGGCTTCCGCTGTGAAAATACCCCAAATGGCTGCGCCATGAGTCTTAATTGCCTGCGCTCCTCTACCGACCCCGACCCGACGCCCGAGTACGGACGGCACCGTTTCCGTATCGGTATCGGCGTTTCAGAGGATTCGGGCCTACAGCTCGTTAATACGGCCTACGCGTTCTGTCATCCGCCGCTTGTTATCAGCGACAGGCCGCGCAACGGCAGTCTGCCGATGAAGCAGCCGCTGATACAGGCGGACGGCGCTTTCCTGCAAGCCGTAAAACAGGCGGAGGACGGCAACGCTGTAATTATGCGCTTGATGGAAACCGAGGGCAGGGACGGGGAAGCCGTGGTGAGCTTATGGGCGGACATCCATACCGCCGTAGAGACGGACGCGCATGAACAGCCTGTTAGAGGACAAGCGATTACGATAGACGGAAGCACACTGCGTTGTAAATTACGGGCTCACAGTACGGTCCATTTACGGGTGACGCTGAAATAGCTATGGAGTGATTTAATTGCTTGAATACTTCACTTTCCGTGTGGACGGCGACGGCACGGTTTACAGCCCAGGCGCGCATAATCAATTGGTATATGTTTCGGAAAGATACGGCGCGGTCGCGGCGGTGCAGAGCTTCGACGATACGTTAAACCTCAAAGCGCTGCTTGAAGCCTGTTTGGAGAGCGATGAGCCGGTTGAAAATCCTCGGGCGTTCATTACAACGTAGGGTATCAGAGAAATAAAAGCAGGGGGTACAAGCATGGACAAACGTGAGTTTTACTCATATGTTGGAAATCAGGCGCAGCAGTATGGCATACGCCGCATCCGTGTTCAAGAAGGACGCGCGTCCGGAACGCAGGTAATCGAGGCGTGGACCGCCGGGGGGCTCCATGTCGATATACTCGCAGATATGGCCCTGGACTTGGGGATGCTGCGTTACAAGGGCGTGAACATGGGCTTTATAAGTAAGAATGGATATGATTCGCCCGCCGCGTTTATCCCTTATGAGGATAATTTCGTTAATACCTTTCCCGGGGGAATGATGTATACCTGCGGCCTGCGTTCCGTAGGGCCGGCCGGCCGCGATGGGACAGAATGGCATCCGCTCCACGGGCGCTTTCACGGCTTGCAAGCGAATGATGTATGCGCCGATGTACGCGACGGTAATATAATCATTTCCGGCGTCATGAGGGAAACGGCGCTGTTCGGGCACGCGCTTGAATTGCGGCGCGTAATTACGATACCTGCGCTGGGTAGTACTGTCGTTGTCGCCGACACGCTTGAAAACCTGACCGCGAAACCGGAAGAATTTATGCTCCTCTATCACTTCAATTTTGGTTATCCTCTGTTATCGGAGCACGCAAAGTTAATACTGCCGGACGGAAGAAAGACGGCGCCGCGTGACGACGGCGCCAAAGCCGGTCTTGGCTCGGAACTGGTCTTCGAGCGGCCTAAGAACGGCGTGGCGGAGCAGGTGTTCTTCCATGAAGCGCCGGAAACATGGGCAAGATTGGAAAACCCTGCGTTGGGCGTGGCTGCGTCCCTGCGCTGGAACGGAGACAGCCTTCCGATACTGGCGGAGTGGAAGAGCATGGCCAGCGGGGATTACGTCCTGGGGCTTGAGCCTTCGAACTGTTATGTTATGGGACGCGCCGCCGAACGAAACAACGGCACGCTTAAAACGATCGGCGCTTTTGAAACGGTTCAAACCCGGTTGGAATTGCGCTTTGAGGAGATATTGCCATGTTAAACGCGGTGATGTACGGCGCGGGGAATATTGGAAGAGGATTCATCGGAGCCCAGCTCAGTCAATCGGGTTACCGCGTTACCTTCATCGATGTAGCGCCGGAGCTGATACGGAGACTAAACGCGGAGGGTCGTTACCCTCTGCGTTTAGTGACGGACGGGGATTATGAGGACATAGAGATTACTAATGTGGACGCGGTCAGCGGCAATGACACGGACGCCGCAGCGGATTGCATAGCGAGCGCCGACATTGTGGCTACGGCGGTCGGCGCAAACGCGCTCAAGTACATCACGCCTAATATAACCGAAGGCCTGCGGAGACGGTTTCAAAGAACGGATGCGCCTCTTAATATACTGCTCTGTGAAAATATGCCGGAAGTCGATATTATTATGAGAAACTATATAAAGGAGCTGATGACGGAGGAAGAGCGCGCGATGTTCGATCTTCGCGTAGGCTTGGTTGAAACGTCGATAGGGCGGATGGTTCCGATGCAAACCCCTGAAATGAGCGCCGACAACCCGCTTCGGGTCTGTGTGGAGCGATACGGATTCCTACCGGTGGATAAGGACGCGTTCAAAGGGGATATCCCCTGCATTCAAAAGATGATTCCCTATTCGCCGTTCGGTTTTTATTTGAAACGTAAACTTTTTATCCACAATATGGGTCATGCCGTATGCGCTTATTTAGGGTTATATATTGGCGATACGTATATCTATGAGGCTGTAAACAACGCCGATATTATAATAATCGCAAAGAACGCCATGCTGGAAAGCATGGAGGCTTTGTGCAGGGAGTACGGCGTCCCTATTACCGACGTTCTGCATCACATTGACGACCTGCTTTTAAGGTTTACGAACCGCGCGCTGGGCGACACCTGCGAGCGTGTGGGCAGGGACACGGAACGCAAGCTGAAGCCGTCCGACCGCCTAATCGGAGCAGCTAAACTGTGCGTTTCAAACGGCGTGTCGCCGGTACATATTTCCATCGCCGCCGCTGCCGCTGTGTATCGGCACTTGCTGGAAAACGCGCAGCGGCAAACAGCGGAAAACGCGCAGGCCTTGTTATCGGAAATATCCGAAGCCCCGGATGAAATTATCGCAATTATTATGCGTTTTTACGAGCAACTGCGGAATGGCACAACCCCAGCCCGCCTTCGTAAAATCGCTCTTGATCTTCGGAAAGAGGCTTTGACTGATGTGGTATAACCCAAGTTTGACAGCAGCCCAATAGAAAAAAATGACTATCCAATTGCCTCATATACCGCTTAACTACATAAACGCTCACTAAACACATGACAAATTCCTCCAAGCATGTTATAATAAAAGGAAATGGAGGGATGGAGAAATGAGCGGTAAATACCCAATGGTAATAGCATTGCTTGAGCGTATATTCGGTAAAC
>JAISVU010000149.1 GCA_031271375.1 Clostridiales bacterium
TTCGTGGACGAGCTGCACACGATAATCGGCGCGGGCGCGGCCGAAGGCGCGATAGACGCGTCTAACATTATGAAGCCGCCGCTGTCCAGGGGCGAAATCCAGATGATAGGCGCGACGACCCTTAACGAGTACCGTAAGCATATCGAGAAGGACGCCGCGCTGGAGCGGCGTTTCCAGCCCGTCGTCGTGGACGAGCCTTCCGAGGACGACGCGATAGCCATGCTTACCGGCCTCAGGGATAAGTACGAAGCCCATCATAACGTAAAGATAACAGACGAGGCCATAACCGCCGCCGTGCGTATGTCGGCCCGCTATATTAACGACCGCTTTTTGCCCGACAAGGCGATAGACCTCATCGACGAAGCCGCCTCAAAGGAACGGTTGAAATCATACACGGCCCCGCCCGATATAAAGGCGAAGGAAGACGAAATCGCCCGCTTGGACCGCGAGAAGGAGGAAGCTATCAAGACCGAGGCCTTCGAGAAGGCGGGCGAGATGAAACGCAGGCAGGACAAGCTCCGCGAGGAGCTGGAGGAAGCCAAGAAAACCTGGTCATCCCGAAACACGGAAACCGAGCGCGTCGTCGGCGAGGACGAGGTGGCGGATATCGTGTCCCAGTGGACAGGCGTACCGCTGCGTCGTCTGATTCAGGAGGAAAGCAAGCGGCTCATGCAGATGGAAGCCGAGATTCATAAGCGGATCATTGGGCAGGAAGAAGCCGTAAGCGCGGTATCTAAAGCGATAAGGCGGGGCAGAGTGGGTCTTAAAAGCCCCAAAAGGCCGACGGGTTCGTTCTTATTCCTCGGCCCCACGGGCGTGGGTAAGACTGAGCTATGCCGCGCGCTGGCTGAAATTCTCTTCGGCTCCGAAGAGGCTATGATACGCGTCGATATGTCCGAATACATGGAGAAGCACAGCGTTTCCAAGATAATCGGCTCCCCTCCGGGGTACGTGGGCTACGACGAGGGCGGGCAGCTCTCAGAGAAGGTGCGCCGCAAGCCCTATTCCGTCATCCTGTTTGACGAGATTGAAAAGGCTCACCCCGACGTGTTCAACGTCCTGCTTCAAATCCTGGACGACGGCCAGGTGACGGATTCCCAGGGCCGCAAGGTCAACTTCAAGAACTCCGTTATTATAATGACCTCCAATGCCGGGGCGCGAAGCATTACCGAGAATAAACGCGTCGGCTTTAACCGGGCCGACGAGCAGGATCAGTACGAGACGATGAAGAAGGGCGTAATGGACGAGGTTAAGCGCATTTTCCGGCCGGAGTTCATCAACCGTATCGACGAGTTAATCGTGTTCAGCCAGCTGTCGAAGGCCAATGTACACGACATAGCGGTTTTACAGATAAACGAGACCGCCGCGAGGGTGAAGAAACAAATGGACATAGCCGCCAGCGCGACGGAGGCGTTGATTAACCATATCGCCGAAATCGGGTACGACCCGACATACGGCGCAAGGCCGCTGCGCAGGGCCGTTCAAACCAAGCTGGAAGACCCGCTGGCGGAGCTGATACTGGAAGGCCGCTTTGCCGCAGGGGACGCGATAACGATAGACTATACGCAGGACGGCGGCATAACCTTTGACAAGGCCGCCAAGAAGGAAGATAAAACCGGTGAGTAGCGCAGACAGGCGGGCTTTCGCGCATATAGACCTCAAAGCCTTCGCCAATAATGTTTCCCTAATAAAAGCCGGATTGACGCACGGGACAAAGCTGATGGCGGTGGTAAAGGCCAACGCCTACGGCCACGGAGCGGTGAGGTGCGCCGCAGAAGCCCTTTCCAGCGGGGCCGATATGCTGGGCGTCGCCACGGTTGGGGAAGCCGCGGAACTGCGGCGCTCCGGGATTGAGGCGGATATACTGGTGTTAAGCGAGCCGTTCGCGGCCGACTGCGACGGTATATTGAAATTGAATTTGATTGGCAGCATATGCTCCGCCAGGGGTGGCGAAGAGCTCTCTCGGTTCGCTGCGGCAACGGGCATCCGTGCTCCGGTACATATCAAGATAGACACCGGAATGAACCGCGTGGGCTTCAAAACCCGCGATTTTGACGGGATACTGAAAATTTTTGAGCTGCCCGGACTGAATGTAACGGGCATATATACGCATTTGGCGGACGCGATGAACCCGGACGAAGGCTATGCCCGCGCCCAGTTCGGGGATTTTTCGGATTTGCTTGATAAGCTGGAAGCCCGGGGCATAAGCGGCTTGCTGCGCCATGTCTCCAACAGCGGCGGCATAATCCGTCACAGGGAGTTTGACTTGGACATGGTACGCGCCGGTTCTATTATCTACGGCATCTTCTCCGAGGAGGAGCTGGGGGATTTTAAAGATATACGCCCGGTAATGAGCCTTGTGGCGCGTATCGCTCAGGTTAAGGACATTGCCCCCGGCGAGACGGTGGGCTATAGCAGAACCTTTACGGCGGGCCGCCCGACGAGGATCGCCGTCGCGTCCATCGGGTACGCCGACGGCCTCTCCAGACAACTCAGCAATAATGGCTCCGCGATAGTACGCGGTAAAATTGCGCCTATCGTCGGAATTGTTTGCATGGACGCGGTTATGCTGGATGTAACGGACATCCCGGGAGTTGAAGCCGGGGACTGCGCCTTGTTCATAGGGGAAGAAGGCGGCGCAAGCATAACGGCCCCCGAAATGGCCGCAACCGCGGGGACAGTGTCGCTGAATGTCACCGCTATGATAGGCGGACGCGTGGAGCGGGTATACCGCTGAGGTAGATTAATGCTGGATATGCTGAGGATAAAAGACGTCGCGCTGATAGACGAGCTGGAGATAAACTTCGGCCCGGGGCTTAACGTCCTTTCCGGCGAGACCGGCGCGGGTAAGTCTATCATTATCGACGCCCTGAGCTTTGTCCTCGGGGGAAGAGCCGCTAAGGACTTTATCCGCACCGGGGCCGAGGCCGCCCGCGTTGACGCGCTTTTAAGCGTGAACTCGCCCGATGTAATAAGGCTCCTGGAAGGCTTGGGCGTCCAGCCCGACGACGACGGGGCCTTATTGCTGTCCAGGCAGATGACCGCCGACGGCAGGAATACGTCGCGGTTGAACGGCAAGACTGTAACGGCGGGCCTGTTGAAGGAGCTGTCCGCCGTGCTTATCGATATACACAGCCAGCATCAGCACCAGTCCCTGCTGGACGCCGACAGGCATATTACTCTATTGGATCGGTTCTGCGGCGGGGACTTGGCGGAGTATAAAGCAAGACTGGCCGGTGTGAATAACGAGTACCGCGAGGCGCTGAAGGCGATGACGCGTATATCCCAAAGCCCGGAGGATATGGCAGCCAAGATAGAGCTGTACGAGTATCAGGTGAAAGAGATAGAGGGAGCGGGCCTTAGCCCGGCTGAGGAGGACGAGTTGCTGGAACGCCGCAGGCTCCTTAACGACTCCGAGAAACTCATCGCCGCATCGGACAGATTCTTGGAGCTTTTGAACGACGGCGACGGCTCGGCGCTGGACAGGCTTACGGACGCGCGGGGCGTTATCGGCGGGATTGCCGGTTATGACGAGCGCCTAGAGGAAATGTCGGGGTCGCTGGAGGGACTGTGCGCCGACCTGGACGACATGATAAGGGAATTCCGAAAATTTGCAGAAAACCTGCCTCAGGACGCGGGCGAGCTGGACGACGTGGAAGAACGCCTGGACGCGCTGTACCGCCTCAAACGCAAGTATGGCAAGACAATACCCGGCATCATCGCGATGTGCGCGGAAACAAAGGAAAAGCTCAGGCTCCTTCAAAACAGCGGCGAGGAGCTGGAACGCCTGAATGAGCTTGCGGGCTTCAAACGCTCCGAAGCCCTTGCCGTATGCGGGCGGATTACGGACTTGCGTACAGCGGCTGCGAAGAAGATACAAAGCGAGATCGAAGGCGCGCTCAAAGACCTCGGTATGAAAAACGCCCGCTTCGAGGCTGGGATAACCGAGAAGGACGACTTTAACGCCGACGGGCTGGACAGGGTGGAGTTTATGATATCCCCAAACCCCGGCGAGCCGATGAAGCCCCTTGCGCGCATAGCTTCCGGCGGCGAGATGTCGCGGATTATGCTCGCGCTTAAATCGGCGCTGGCGGATTATGACGACATAGAGACATTTATCTTCGACGAGATAGACACGGGCGTCTCCGGCAGGGCCGCTCAGATGGTGGCCGAGAAGATGGCCCGCCTCGGCGGTAGCCACCAAATACTCTGCGTTACCCATCTCCCGCAGATCGCCGCGATGGGCGACTGCAACTTCCTGATAGAGAAGCATACCGCGGGCGGCACCACGCTGACCGGCGTAACCGCCCTGGACCGCCCTGGCGTTATCCGCGAACTGGCCCGCCTTACGGGAGGCGCGGAGATAACCGAGGCCACACTCAAGGCTGCCGACGAGATGAAGGGGCTGGCGGACGAGGTGAAGGGTCGGGGATAGTTTCGTTTTATTGTGAAAACTTTTTTATCTGAGTTCTGTTCTCTCGTTTCTCGTCTCTGATTCTGAAGCGCCCCCGCGCTTCAGAATCCGCCTCGTCGCCCGTGAAATCTCATCCGGCGTTACGACGCCCTGCATCAGTATGAAGCCCGTATACATCGCAAGAAGGATAACCAAAGCGATTATTAGCCCCAGCGTGTTCCCGGCGAAACCCATTATAAACCGGGTAGCCAGCAGCTTCGTCAGAGTGCCTGCGGCGGCCGCGGCAAGGCCGGGCTTGATGAGCCATTCGGCGATAGGGAGTTTCAAATCGATCTCCTTGCGTATACGTATAAACCCCAGGATCACCTGTAACAGTATGCCGAGGAACCAACCCAAAATGAATCCGGTTATCCCCAAATACGGGACGGCCAGCACAACCGCCGCTATTGTCACCGCCGACGACAGAAGGTTGTTCCTGAATATAAAGCCCATCGCGCCGAGGCCGTTAAGAACGCCGTTCTGCGTGATGTTCACATACCATAGGGGGCAGATGAAGGCCAGGAGCGAGAGCATACCGCTGATGTCCTGATTGTATATGACTAAGCCCAGTTCCTTTGCCAGGGCGGCGCATACCGACGCCGCGCCGGCCCCAAGCAGGATAGTGAACAGGAAGGCCTTTCGCAGCGTCGGGACGAGGCGCTCGGTCTTCCCCGCCGCAACGGCCTGGGCCACTGCGGGGACAATGCTGGTTGACAGCGACATCAGGAAGGCCGAGGGGAAGAATACGAGCGGCATCGCCATGCCCGTCACCTTTCCGAAGGCGGCGAT
>JAISVU010000351.1 GCA_031271375.1 Clostridiales bacterium
GCCAGCGAAAACACGCGCAGTTCGCCCAATATACGCGTTACGACACTGAAAAGGATTATAAAACCGCCCACGAGGAGCATTGTCTCCATTGCCTTCATTACGCTGGAACCCAGCACCTCGCCAAAGCCCTTGACGCCCCTCGCGCGGGACATCTCGTCGAAGGCGTGGGTAAGGAGCTTTTTCTTCCGCGTATCACGGGGGGGTTCTTCCTTGCTTTTATAAAACCTGAAGCAGAGGCCTACGGTCAGCGCCCCTAAAATCTGCGCGGTATACAGCAAATAACCCGCAAGAGGATCGCCGAACATCCCCGCGCCGACCGCGCCTATAATAAACAGCGGCCCCGAGGTATTGGAAAAGCTGATGAGCCGCTGGGCCTGGGCGGCGGTGAGCGAGCCGTCTGCCCTAAGCTCCGCCGTAATCTTCGCTCCCATCGGATAACCCGACATGAAGCCCGCCGCCACCGCTACTCCACCGCTGCCGGGAACCCTGAACACCGAGCGGGTCACGGGCTCCAGCAGCGCGCCTATGAACCGCACAACCCCAAGACCCGTAAGGATGTTCACCCCGGCGGCAAACGGGAGCAGGGAAGGTAGGACATTATTAAGCCACAGCGTGAGCCCGCCCTTCGCCGCCTCTAAAGATTCCCTCGGAAAGAGGATCACGGCGGCATTTAAACCGGCCACCATCAGCGGAACCAATATGTTCCCTGCCCAGCTTTTTTTAGGCTTCAAATAGGTTCACCCTTGTTTTTTAGTTGAGAGCGGAGAGCAAAGGCATATATTCATGTTTTTCCAGCCTGTACTATATTTTATTGTGCGGATAACGAAAAAATGCTCTCAACTCTAGGCCACAAACCTATTTTTTAACGACCGGTATCCAGACCTCCTCATAAATCATGCCGTTCCCGTCAACGCCGTACATCTCCATATCCGGCCCGTCCGCCCTGGCGTATCCAGAGGAGGGAAGCCATTCGCTGTAGGCGGTGTTGAACAGCTTAGGGATCTCCTTACCGTACTCGTCCATAGACTTGAACTCATCCTCGCTGCGGAATTTCGCCCATGTCAGCGCGGGAACCTTCACGGCCTTATAACCGGAAGTATCGCGCGTTCCGTCGGTGTAGAGACATATAAGATACTCGAAATCACCGCATTTTCCGTCAACCGGAACGCACATGCCCATTAAATCGCTCCGTCCGGCCTGTTTCGTCAGCTTGCCGAGAGCGCCGTCCCCACGTTTCCTGTCCCAAAAACCCGGCACCATGTTAGGCCCGCTGCTGTTAAACATTTCCGCGACGCCGAACACCTCAAAGGCTTCCTTCTTTTCAATCCTGCAATTCATGCCCTGCACTCCCTTGATCTTTATTTGGAAGATGAGCTGGGGAAAAACCTTCAGCATTGCGCCGCTTTTGCGCGCGGCGGTCGGCGTTATGCCGTGCTGCTTAACGAACGCGCGCGTGAAGCTGTCGGCGCTGTCGTATCCGTATTGAACGGCCGCGTCTATCACTTTGCCACCATTACACTGCAAATCCATTGCGGCGCGTGATAACTTGCGTCTGCGGATATACTCGGACAGCGGCATATCGGCGACATAATAAAACAGCCGCCCAAAATGATAGGCCGAGTACATAGTGACGGACGAGCAATCCGCAAGCGCAATGTCGTCGCAGATATGCTCTTCGATGTAATCCATCGCGCCGTTGAGCTGCGCCAGCAAATCCATTCCCCCGCCCCCTTCCATGATTAAAGGATAGCATAGTAAAAAAGCTCTTTCCCGACTTTTTCCATAAGATAAAGTCGGGAATTATTCTTTAAAGTATCTTCCCGCCGATAGAGTCGCGGCGATATTCGGCTATAGATATGACGTCATTACAATGGAACATCCGTTTGGCGTTCATGGTCGCTGCAGAGCGAAAGCGCCCTGCTTAACCGTCATATCATCAACGCTATTCTTAACTATTATGAGTTATACGCCCTGCCGTCCGCCGTCGAGACATACAACACCTTTGACTGACTACTCCACGGCCTTCAGCGCCTCCACCATGTTTATACGCCGTATCTTACGCGAAAACAGCAGATTAACAAGAACCGAAAGCCCGAACGTAAACAGGAACGCGATTATAAGCGTTTGGATTTCCAGCGAGATAGGGAAGTCAAAGCTCTCGGCAGCGAACTCTATCATTATATAGGTGAGCCATAAACCGCCCGGAACGCCCAATACGAAGCCGGCGCCCGAGAACCACAGGTTCTGCGTCAGCAGCAGCCCGCGCAGCTTCCGGGTCTTGAGCCCTATGACCTTTAGCGTGGCTATTTCACGCTCCATCTCGGTGAAGGACAGCAAACCCAGGTTATACAGCACCACCACCGACAACACCGCCGCGGCCGCTATCAGCAGATATATCATCATATACATCGCTTGGGTAAGGCTTTCCCAGCCCTTTACGCCGTCTGCGGCGGATTGAATCGAGACTGCGCCGTCGATCCCGGCTTCGGCCCTGCTGGCGCTGAGAACCGCCGTTGGCCTGAACTTCATCCCCAGCGATTCGAAGAAGGCCCGCTCCATTGCTATGCCCTGGTTAATCGGTTCGCGGTATATTGCGGCTATCTCGCAGCTAATCCAGTCCTGTTCCCCGTAAACCCTCAGTTCTATCGTGTCGCCTGCCCGCACGTTCAAGAGATCTGCCATCATACGCGTAATAGACAGGCCTTCGGGGAGCTTTACCGCCTGTAGGTTTACGTCCGTCAATCCCAATAAGGACATGCCGTCCGTCACCAGCAGGGCCGCGTTTTTGCGTTCGCCGCCAGCGCGTAGTTCCACCTGGGCTTCCATAATGGCTTCGCCGCTTACTTCATCCGCTATAGCGGCGGCCCGTTCGGGCGTTACATCCCCGGCCAGGGCCAGCTTGCTTTCATAGCGGTTTATAGTATCGTATTGCCAGGCTTTCACGCTCTCCATGCTGTCGTTCATTGAAAGGGCGCAGATTACAAGCGCGGTGCAGCCGAACACGCCTATAACAGCCATCAGCAAGCGCAGGCGGTTACGCGCCGTGTCCCTGATGTTCCACTGTGCGTTAAAACCCAATCGTCCCCAGAGCTTTGAACGTTCCAGCATCCCGTGCCTGAAGGTCTTGGGCGCTTTCGGGCGCAGGGCTTCGGCGGGGACGCCCTCAAGCAGCCTTCCGCAGGCCAGCCAGCTTACCGCCGCGCTGAGTGACACAAGCGCTGCGCCGACAGCGTAAAACGACGCGTCATAAGCGGGCTTCCACTCGGGAAGGGTGTAAAACCCGGACATAGAGGG
>JAISVU010000058.1 GCA_031271375.1 Clostridiales bacterium
CCTTATCCAGCCGATACCCGGTAAGTATGTGGATGATGTTTCCCGTCTGGGTTTGGATGGGGAAGCTGTCAAACATTCCTCGCGGCCGAGGCGTTGGGGTAGGTTTCGCGGTGGGCGTCGGCTTTGCCGTGGGCTTAGGCGACGGTTTCACGGTAGGCGTGGGTTTCGCCGTCGGTGTGGGCGTAGGTTTCGCAGTGAGCGTCGGCTTCGCCGTAGGCTTGGGTGAAGGTTTCGCGGTGGGCGTCGGCTTTGCCGTCGTAGCAGGCGTTACCGTGGGATTGGGGGAAGCGCTTGCTCCCCCGCTGGCATGGTCTATAGTTAGGAGGACTTCCCCTAGATCGTTATTGTATACCGTAATGGTATCGGGGACGGCGGATGTTTGAGCAAAGGTAAATATCATAGCCTCGCCCATAGATAAACCGGTGTTTGTGAAAGTATCGGAGCCGGATATGATCTCGCATCTGGCTGGAACCATCATCTCCCCCATCATTATCCGAATGCTGCCGAGGCCTTCCCCATGAAAAGCCACAGTGGTTTTCCCCTCGTCATTAACCCCTACCTCGTAGCCTGTAAACACATAGTCCACTTCATAGGCGTTGAATACAACGGGGAACAGGCCGTCCTGCGCGGCGGCGGCGTTGATATGAACCGCGCCGAGGCTCAGTATTGCCGTAAGTAAGAAGATTATTGGTTTTTTCATGTTCTTGCTCCTCTCCTATTCCTCTCCTATATTAACACACTTGGTATTAAAACACAATCACAAACTCTTCATGGGGCGTTGGGCTTAATTGGCCCTTTAGGGCGTATTGCTGAGTATTGCCGTCCAGTATAAAATGTATTTGGATACTCATTCCCGCCAATCCGCTCGGTATGCCGAACCCAGTTATCTCTTCGGGCGCTATGCTGCCAAACATCCCCTTGCAGATAAATCCGTCTCTCTTAATCAGCCTGCGGAACGCGTCCTCGCATTTTTTGTTCGTCAGTTTATAACGCGAGGCATAAACAGCAGTCGTAAAGTTATGTTCCTGTATATAATCCGTAGCGTTGCGGAACGGTTTTGATATATCGCGCGCGTGTTTTAAAGCGGCGTTGACTGTCGTTTCGATATCGCCTTTTATTCCGTCCTGCGCACCTGAGGCCGTTTTAGCCTTAATCGTAACCAGAATCCTAAGCCCGGAGCTTTTGGATTTTGAGGCATCCGGTTCCTTTAGGGCAGTGATTTCGCACTGCGGCTCGAACAACGATATCACGGTTCTTAACACATCCCGGATTAAGGACTTTGAACCATCTAAAATACCGCTGATTAAAGGCCACAAGACAAACGACGCGACGGCTCCGATCAAGATGTTTCCGGTGGCCTGCCAGATAATCCAGCCGAGTATTACGCTTCCGATTCCGCCTTTCATGCGAATCCCTCCTTTTTACTCCGTCACGCTGAACACTATGGGCTGTGTTCCCAGATCGTCGCCCTCGAAGACCCATATGTACTCCGCGTCCCCGTCTTCCGCCGCCGTCCACTTGCCCGTTCCGCCGCCGTATGCCGTAAGGCCCAGCGTCATAGCGCATACCATCAGCGCCGTGATAATTCTCTTAATCATGTTCTTTTCCTCCTATTCTCTTTTTATAATTGTATAATTTTGATATCAAAAAAACAAGAAGCTGTCAGCCTACTTTTTCAACTGTTTTTACAGCGGGCTTCGCTTGCGGAAAAGGCGAAATTATCACGTTCCCACGCGTCCGGGCAGGCCCTTGCCATTGGATTTGGCTATAGTGTTAAGAATTTTGTATATTGCGAAAACAAGTTATTAAGAACCCGAGGTCAATAGCGTCTAAGGAGAGTATGTAAATGAGAAATCATAAACATATTTTCCTCATGAGAAGTTTTAGACATCACGGTTCTTAATATATCACGGGCTATGGACTTTGAACCATCCAAAATACCGCTGATTAAAGGCCACAAGACAAACGACGCGGCGGCTCCGATCAAGATGTTCCCGGTGGCCTGTCAGATAATCCAGCCGAGTATTACGCTTCCGATTCCGCCTTTCATGTGAATCCCTCCTTTTTACTCCGTTACGCTTAACACAATGGGCTGTGTTCCCAGATCCGCATTGGCCGTGCTGCTGGAGGACAGCCGGACAGAAGTGGCAAACGATATGGTTCCTTCCGCCGTATCGCCGTTAATCTCCACAACAAGATCGACGCCGCCGGAGGAAACCGTCGCCTTACCGTCAATCACCGGAAACTGTTTGGAGAAGCTCGTCCCCACATTATCCATGATCATCGCAGACGTGGTAATGCCCTGTTTTACTTGCATCTCAAGATTCACTATTGCGATTTCCACACTGTGTATTTCCTTTCCGTCCGCCGCCAGGACAAAGCTCACAGCGAAGCTGTCGCATTGCTCGAAGGCGGCTTCGCCGGTGAACAGCTTTTCACCTGGCTGCAGCGCGGAATCCGGCGTTGATTCCGCCGAAGGAGCCGCAGCCGGTTCCGCTGACGGTTCCTCGATTGTTTCCTGTGAGGGGGCTGCCGGAGCTTGGCTGCTTGGCGTGTATTCCATACATGCCGTTAAGGCCCCCAGCGTCAGCGCCGAGGTAAGCAGCATAGCGATGATCCTGTTTCTCTTCATGGTAATTCCTCCCTGTAGTTTATTTGCCTTTCTATTGCTATGATAACACCGTATCTGTACACGATGTACGCACACACAAAAGTTTTATAACTTTTTTGAAAATAAATATACATTCTCACAATACTCAAAAAGATGATACGCGGGATGGCCCGTGAACACATACCAGTTGTTGGACATATTCTATAATAACGGGACAGGTGTTCACTTTAATGCCTCTCCCCTTATTATAGAAGAAATCAAATTTCAGAAAGGAGTGCATTTATGAGCTGTAACACGCCGAATAGACCCATTTCACAGCTCGCTTGGATGGAGTTCGCGAACTGCCGCAATTCTTACGGCAATCCATGCCGTGATAACTGCCAGGATTCGCCCGCAACGGCCGGAGGGCTTCCCGTGTTTGACGCCGCGCAGTCTTCCCGGTACACACAAGGCCAGCTGGTTATCAGCGCCGGAATCTTATATGTGGTTGTAAAGAACGGGCCGTCGGGAGCGCCGGGAACATCACCCGACTTCACAATGCTGGCAGGCCCTGGGGGAACGGTGGCTGCATCCGCCTTCGACGCGTCAAAGGCCGTAGACTATGCCCAGGGCCAGTTAGTTACGTCGGGTGAATCCGTATATCTTGTAAGAAGGAGCAATCCCGGCGGAATGCCGGGCAGCTCGGCCGATTATCTGCAAATATCGGGGGGTTCGCAAGGCCTCGCCGGCCCGACAGGCGCCGCAGGCCCCATGGGGCCCACCGGCTCGACCGGCCCCGCAAGCACTGTCGCATCATTCAACTCAGGAGGGGCATACAGTTACAAACAAGGACAGCTTGTTGATTTAAACGGCTCTCTTTATGTCGCTAACATAGACGCCCCTTCTGGAACGCCGGGAAGCTCGCCCGACTATACGCCCGTCATAGGCCCTGCGGGAAGATCGTCGTCGGCTTCCTACGACCCGAACCTGGCAAGCGGGTACGTTAAAGGGCAGCTAATCTACAGTAACGGCGAGCTCTATATCGCCGACACGAACAGCCCCGCCGGAACGCCCGGCGCCCCCGGTTCAGGCTACACCCAGCTGACTTCAAACTCCCGTGATATCCGCGATGCTGGCGGCAGTATGGTTCCCGCGTTTAACCCTGCAGCCGCTTCGTCATACATGCAGGGGGAACTGGTTTACAGTGGCGGACAGCTCTATAGGGCAGGCAGGAACGCCCCGGCCGGAACGCCGGGCAGCTCGCCCGACTTTATTTCCCTTTCCGGCATCGGCCCCACCGGCCCCACCGGGCTTATGGGATTACAAGGCGTCCCCGGCCCCACCGGCGCGTCGGGCAGCACTATCATACCGTTTAACTTTGCCCAAGCGTCCGCGTATAAAGCCGGGCAGGTCGTTACCGCTAACAACATGGTTTATGTCGTTACCAATGACAGCCCGCAAGGACTGCCGGCTACATCGAACGACTATGTGGCGATAGCAGGCCCTTCGGGGAGAATGACGACCGCCGAATACAATCCGAATCAAGCCGCCAACTATGTGAAGGGTCAGCTTGTTTACTACAGCGGAGCACTTTATATCGTCGATAGCGACAGCCCGGCGGGGATCCCCGGAACGCCCGGTTCTAACTATACCGCGCTGGCAAACGACTCCCGCGGCGCGCGTGATATTAACGGGGCTATAATCCCCGAGTATAACCCGTCTGACGCCCCTGCCCTTCTTCAAGGCGAGCTGATTACCTATAGCGGGCAGCTTTATCAAGTAATAAAAAGCGCCCCTTCGGGAACCCCGGGAAGTTCTGCGGACTTTCGCTCCTTGAGCGGCTCCGGCCCAACTGGCCCGCAAGGCTCTATAGGCCCTACGGGTTCTCAAGGCCCTATCGGACCATCAGGCCTGCAGGGCTCTATCGGTTCTATCGGCCCTACAGGCCCTCAAGGCCCTATCGGTTCTAACGGTCTGCAAGGCCCTATAGGCCCTACCGGCCCGCAAGGCTCTATCGGCCCTACCGGCCCTCAAGGCCCTATCGGCTCTACCGGCCCGCATGGCCCCATCGGCCCTACCGGCCCTCAAGGCCCTATCGGCTCTACCGGCCCCACAGGCCCCATTGGCCCAAGTGGTTCTATCGGCCCCACAGGCCTCATTGGCCCAAGCGGTTCTATCGGCCCCGCAGGCCCCATTGGCCCAAGCGGTTCTATCGGCCCCGCAGGCCCTACGGGAGCGCAGGGCGTCCCCGGCCCCACCGGGGCGTCGGGCAGCACCATCATACCGTTCAACTTCGCCCAAGCGTCCACGTATAAAGCCGGGCAGGTCGTTACCGCGAACAACATGGTCTATGTTGTTACCAATGACAGCCCGCAAGGGCTGCCGGCAACATCGAACGACTATGTGGCGATAGCAGGCCCGTCAGGCAGAATGAGCACGGCCGATTATAACCCGGCCCAGGCCATTAACTATTCAAGAGGCCAGCTTGTTTATTACAACGGCGTGCTTTATATCGTTGACAGCGACAG
>JAISVU010000134.1 GCA_031271375.1 Clostridiales bacterium
GCCATTCGTATATTCTTGATGGGTATATCTTGAAAGCTTCATACAGTTCATCTTCACTATGCCCTGCTTGCCAGTATTCTATTGCCGCTCGTCTAAAATCTACACTATATGCCATATTCATTTTATCGGCTTTTTTCCTTTTTTCTTTACTTATTTTAAATTAAATAGCTATAGTTGGATTTCTCATAGCGTCTCACACGCCTTTCCTATAAAGTATTGTCAGATGAACTGTTTCCCTTCGCCCCGCGATGGACAAGCCGCCGCAAAGCTACTATGAAAACTCTGTTACCATACCGGATATTCAGAAGCCTGTGCTTCATAGCCCGAAGGCATTCCGGGTTAGGTAATCCACGTTTAGTCTGTTGGAAAAGAGCGTTTTATGTTGTCGGATGGGACTTTCGTCATTTACCGTATATTACGGTTGGTTCGCTTTGAATATCCCGCAAGTATGTACCTGGGCGACATACTCGCCAAAGCGCCGGCGTAGCATTTTCCTTTTCGCCGTTGAGTTCGATAGCTCCAACCTCTGACTATCCCGCAGTATCAACAAAGGGTTCGGTTGATACCACTACAGGCAGTTTAGCTTTCATCCTCGTACATAAATTTTCATCTCGACATTCAGTCGTGAGGTGGAAACTCCCTCAACTTATGCCTTTATCAACATGCTTCTGTCCCCTTAAGGTTTCCCGCCAGGTAAGTTGTTGATGATAGGGTGCAAACCGCAATTATGCTTGCAGTTTGCGGTGATAATTTTCCTACCGCTTGCTCAAGGCGGTTTTCCCAACAGCCCGCGCGGTACGGATGACTAAGCCGTACCGCTTACGTGTGCAACCAGGCGTCGAAATCCGTATTGCCGCTGTCGGAGAAAACGTTCCATATGTTATAGACATAGTCGTCGTCGGCTTCGTCCCAGCCTTCGCCCGCGCCTTCGCTGTAGTCGTTAAGCACCGCGCCTACGGCAGGGAGCCTTGTGCCTCTGAAGGCCACGGGATATGGATTCGAATCCTGCGGCGTAATCTGGAACATCGCGAGGCTGTCGTACTCCTCCTCGCCGAACAGCTCGCTATTTACCCGCATGTAGGCGTAATACCCGTTGCCCAGCCACTCGTACTCGGGATAATACCCGTCGCTGCTCAAGCCGCCGATGAATCCGTTCTGCTCCATCTGGGCGACGAACTCCGCAAGCTGGTCGTTGGTGCAGTAGAACCACAGGCTCCATTGCTCGTATTCCTTGCTGTTCATGTACATGCTGCCGACGCTGTAGCTGCCGGAATAGGTCTCGTGGCGCTTTTCCTTATGGCCGGTGTCTTCGGCCTTAACGCCCGCTATCTCGTTTGGAACGCAGCCGGGTAAAACCTCGCTGTCCCAAACGCCGTAAATCGAGGCCCCATAGTTGCTGTCGGTCCAGCCCGCCGCGAGGGCCATCTGCTCCAGCATGTCCCAGGCTTCGTCGGCGGCTTTAATCTCCTCATCCGTAAGGCCGAAATCGCCGCCGCCGGACGTATAGTCCTGCTGATCATCCTGAACGGGATCCGCGGTTTGCGCGTCGGCCGGTGTGGGCGAGGCCGCGTCCAGCGCGTCCTTAACCCCGTCCTGAACCTTGTTTTTGAACCGGTCGCAGCCAGACAGCGCAAGCGCGAGCATAGCCGTTAATATAACTGTAATAATCGTTTTTTCATTTTAACAAGCCTCCCTTGGTCATATTCTTGAAGATATTAAAGATATTGAGGTTCTCCAGCGCCTCGCCGGCCGTCCCTTGCACTATATCAATCAGCACCTCCCATGTCCATGTGAAGACTATGTACCCCGCCGCAATGAACAGGATACCGAATATCAGCGCGATGAACTGAGCCCTCGCGTAATGTCGTTTGTTGAGGTTACGCGCTGAGAAGGCCATTATCAGGCATATGGCCATCCAAGCACGGGTATCGTGAACAGGATACCGTGGAAGAAAAAGGAGGCCGTTCTCATGACGGAACGATCGCCCCTGGGTTCTTCCGGGGCATACCATGAGGCCGCCTAACGCCCCGCTGAGGCTTCCGAACAAATCTTTACCAATCTGGGTTTTTCTTGGCAACATGTTTTTATCCCCTCTTCGATGTGTTTTGTGATATAATAGCAGGGTAAATAGTCGTCTGTCATCACCCCAAAGGGATGATATTTGGGGTGATATTTACAAAACAAGAGATGAATGAGATGAAGAAGTTTTGTATGACGTTGGTATTATCCGTGGCGTTATTTTGCACAGCATCGATGGGCGGCTGCGGCCGGCCCGCCAATGCGCCGAATCCAAGAAATCCCGTAATTGTCACGATGTGGCATAACTTCGGCGGGGTGATGAAGGAGGCGATGGACTCCCTTATCGACGAGTTCAACACCACGATCGGCCGCGACGAGGGTGTCAGTATCAGCGTTACGTCTATATCCGCGTCGAAGGAGCAGAACGACAGCCTCTTGATGATAGCTCGCGGCGACCCGGGAAGGCCCGAAATGCCGGATCTCGTTACCGCGTATCCCGGGATAGCGGTTACACTGCGTAACTCGGGGCCCCTCGCGGCTTTTGACGCCTATTTCACGGACGCGGAGCTGGACGCTTACCTGCCCCAGTTCGTCGAGGAAGGCCGCCTGGACGACGGGAACCTCTATGTGTTCCCCGTTTCAAAGTCTACCGAGGCATTATATGTAAATAAGACGTTCTTTGACCGGTTCTCAGCGGAGACAGGCGTATCCTGGAACTGCTTTGACACCTTCGAGGGCATAGCCGAGGCGTCGGCGGAGTATTTTGCGTGGTCCGGGGGTAAGACTTTTTACATTGCGGATTCATGGTTTAACATGGCGATGGTGGGGATGGCGCAGCAAAATAATATGCGCTTCATCGCAGAGACAGGTTACCTTCACGTGACCGCCGCAGCCTTTGGTGAAAGGATGACTGACGAGATTGAAAATGTGGAAAACGACGCGATTAAGAAGCTGCTGACCGTCGCGACGGAGATGTACCGGTCATACGACTTCATTGTCGCTCCGAACCAAGGTAACATCACCGATTTACAAAACGCTTACGAAGCCGCGATAAAGGCCGCCATGCGCCGGGTCCGCGCGGCGGTGCAAGACGGAGCGAACGCGGAAGCCGTCAGCGAGGAATTATATAAGGGGTTTTCGATTGATGGGTTGTAAGGAATGAAGCTGCGCCTGTCGCTGAGGCTGAGGCTTATCGCGTTTTAACTTTGTTCGCCGCTATGCTTATGCTTGCGCTGGCAATTATTCTGGTAGGCGCCGGGGCGTTCCAGACGGGGCTTTCCGAAAGCGCCGTTTTCTTGAGGAATGAATTCAACCATCTTGCCGATAAGGCGGAGAACAGCTTCGGCGTGCTGTCGGTTGAGGGCGTCGCGCTGTCGGAAAGACTGGCGGAGCAGATAAACCGGGAGCTGGGCCAGACTGGCCTTAAAAGCCTCCAAGCTTAGGGAAAACCCCGCCGTCATCGGGGAAATCCTGCGCAACAGCATGGACCTGTTATTATCCGCGTTGGAAAAGAACATAACCAGCGCGGCGTTTGTTATATTAGACGCTACTGTGAATCCCGACATCCCTGGCGCGGAATCCTCCAGGGCGGGCTTGTTTCTGCGCAATACCGAGCCCAACGCGCTTAACCGCTCCGCTCCGTCCGTGCATTACATGCGTGGGCCTATTGTCATCGCTAGGGAACGGAGCATGTATGTGCTGCCCCAAAGGGCTATGGAATTCACGGTGGAGGAAGGGGACTTCTTTTATCGGACGATGGAAGGCGCGAAGGATGCTGACATAAGCGTGTCGCGGCTTTACTACTGGAGCCCCAAAGCGACGCTGGCCGGAGACTATGATGAAGCCATTATCCTCTGCGTGCCCGTAATAACAGCGGACGGCACGGTGGCCATCATCTGCGGCCTTGAGGTAAGCCACATGCTCTTCAAGATGCAGAACATCCCGGATGATTCCGTGTTTATTCACGCGTTCTCAATGGTCGCCCCGGCAGGCGCCGAAACGATAAACACCGAAGGAGCCTTGTTCGCATCCAGCTTCTCTATCGCACAGGAAATGAGCAGTTTGATGCGCGTGTCGGAATGGAAGAACAGAATGAGCCTGTTCGAAACCGAAGCCGGAGGAAGATATATCAGCCTAAGCAGGAATTTTGGCATGTATCCCAAAGCGGCGGTGCATGGATCCGACCGTTGGGTCTTTGCGCTGATGGTTCCTGAGGGGGACTTAAACGCTTACATATCGGACAAGAACATGGGCTTATTAGCTTTGATGACGGCCCTGTTCCTTGCGGACATCGTCCTTTCGATTTTCCTGAGCCACCGTTACCTCATTCCTGTGTAAAACGCGATAGCGCAAATAAAAGAGGGCGGCTCAAGCAAATTTGCCCATGCCAACATCCGTGAAATCGACGACCTGTTTAAATTCCTTGCCGAACAGGACGCCATAAGGGTGGATAATACCGCCGACCACGTTCCCCCGCCCGGCGACGCGGAGTTTGAAAATCGCTTGGAAACCCTTACCCGCGCCGAACGCACGATCTTCAACCTCTATGTTCAAGGTTATAACGCAAAGGAAATCACGGAAATCCTGGTGCTTTCGGTAAACACGGTAAAAACCCACAACCGCCATATCTATAACAAGCTGGGCGTGACATCCAGGAAGGAGCTGCTGGCGCGGCTCAGGGATAAGGAGAAGGGAGGGGGAATGTGAGTTGACATATCCTATTTTCCTTGATATATTAATTATGAGTAGGCACGGAAACAAAGCAATAAAACACTGGAAAAACAGCAAAAATATGAAATTGGAGAAACAAGGCAAGAAATGGGAGATAAAGAGAACGACCTCAAAAATTAAGAGCGACAA
>JAISVU010000160.1 GCA_031271375.1 Clostridiales bacterium
GTCATCATTGAACCCAGGGCCTGATCCAGGAAGGCGGAGCCGTACTTTACTAGCACGTCTCTCGTACCGTAGGGCTCTCCCAGTTCTCCCCTGCGTTTGCCAAAACCCAGATACAGCGAAAGGGACATTATTGTAAGCAGCAGCCAGTTTGAAACAGGCACCCCGATAACGGCGGCTCCGGCTTCGATGCGCAGTATAAATCCCGCCATTACGCAAAAACAGTCGATAATGGCGTAGTGTTTTAAAACAAACGAGTAACATATATTTATGCTGGCGTATGCTAATAATAATACAGCCGGAACAGGGCTGATCAGAACCGTAACAACGGCCGCGAAAGACGCGAAAAGCGCGAAACAACCCGCGGCCAGCATTATTCCGGTCTTAACGCTCATCGCGCCGCTGGCTATAGGCCTGTGCTTTTTATCCGGGTGCAGCCGGTCCCTGGCCGCGTCCGCTATATCGTTTACAATATACACTACGGACGACAGGAAGCAGAACGCCGCGAACACCAGCGCGGAAAGGCCTAACTGACGCGCATCCGTGAGGTTTAACGAAAAAACCAGCGGCAGGAAAACAAGAGTGTTTTTGATATAGTGTTTTATTCGGATCTCTGCTATAATATTCTTCATAATACCTCATTATTCATCATATTTCATCCTTGAGGAGCGAATTGCAATGGAAAAGAAGAAATTCTCCGTTAAGACTGTGGCCTTGACAGGCGTAATGGCGGCTCTGGTGTTTGTTTCGCTAAACGTCTCGTTCCCCATACCGCTTGTACCCGGCACCGCGCCGACGCGGATACACATCGGCAACGCCGTTATCCTGCTTGCGGGTTTCTTGCTTGGGGGTAAGAGGGGCGGCCTTGCGGCGGGCATCGGCGCGTTCTTTTTCGACGCGGTAAACCCCGCTTATGTGCAGGACGCGCTGCATACCTTTGTCGCTCGTTTCTTGATGGCTTTTATCTGCGGCGCTATTGCCCACGCCAAGTATAAGGGCGATTCCAGAAACGCCGATAACCTGGGATTAAACATCATCGGAGCCGTAACGGCGTCATTGTTTTATGTTGTACAATATCTTATCTCGAAGTTCCTTCAAGTTCTTACCGCCCAGCAGGGTTTTTGGCAGTCCGCGTCCTATGTGCTGTCCGGCCGGCTCACCAACGCCACGGGGCTGTCAACCGCTCTGGCCGCCACGGGAACTGCCGCAATCGCCTCGTCGATAAACGCCGTCTTTGGCATCGCCGCTTCCGTCGCCCTCTGCGTTGTTATTAAAAAAGCTATGATAAAGGCTAATGTGACGCTATAATCTCCGGCTTCACGAACGCCGTCTTTTGATTCGTATAAATTACAGCCCCGGGCTTTGCCCCGCCGGGCTTTTTTACATATTTGCGCAGCGCATAATCCACCGGAACAAGGCTCCCCGCTCTGGCTTTGCTGTGATAAGCCGCCAGTTTCGCCGCTTCCTCCAGGGTTCTGTCGGGGACGGTTTTACCGCCTGCCTTTATTATAACATGCGAACCCGGAATGTCCTTAGTGTGCAGCCAGATATCCGCAGGCTCCGCGTCCTTCATTGTCAGCTCGTCGTTCTGGCGGTTGTTCTTCCCGACGAGAATCAAAAACCCGTCCGAGGAAGTGAACGTCAGCGGCGCGGTTTCTTTGTGTTTTTTTGCGCGCTTTGCGGTTAAGATATTCTTTCTTTTTACAAACCCCTGTTCCGCCAGCTCCTCCCGTATCTCGTTAAGGTCTGCTTCGCCTGTGGCGTTGCCGACGGAAACCATTACGCTTTCAAGGTAATTTAAATCCGCGGCGTTCTGCTTTATCTGATCCTTCAATGCTTCGAAGGCCCGCTTTTCTTTGTTGTACAGCTTATACCAGCGCTGGGCGTTCTGCGTAGGCGTAAGCCTTGCGTCCAGCTGTATCGTAACGCTGCTCCCGTCGGCGGCGTTATAATCCTCCAAACTGACCTCGGTCATGCCCTGCGACAAACGGTAGAGGTTCGCGGTAAGCAGCTCCCCGTAGAGCCTGTGAACATCGCGGTTTTCTATCTCGCGCAGCGTTCTTTCGTGGGTATCGTGCTTCCTTACGCAGCGTTCTATATTTTGGCTTATGAGCCGCCGCAGATCCTGGGACTTTTGATTGACGCGGACATTCTGATCCCGCTCGCCGTAATAATCCTCAAGCAGGGCCGACATTGAAGACGTGGGCTTCCGGCCCTCGCCGTACATTGTCAGCGCGAACGGCGCGAACTGGACGGGAACATCCTGCCCGTCCAGCACCAGCTCGCCGTTAAAGACCCCGGTGACAGCGTCCTCAACGATTTCACAAAAAGCGGCATATAACGACTTGACGCCTTCTTCGTTAAGGCCGACGGAGCTTGCGTCCGGCGCAAGCCCCGCCCTGTGCTGCATCTCCGAGGCCGTTGCTGGACTTATGCCCATGTACGCGGTATGAAGGTGTTTGTGAACGCTTACGCCGCTGCTTGAAAGCCTTTCCGCGAAGCCGGGAAAATCACCCGGAACCGCAGCCGGATTGACTTTATCCTGCTCCGGCGGCGGAGTAAAAACCCTGCCGGGAAGCACCTCGCGCAGCGAGCTCTTTTCGTGGTTGATATGCTTGATACTGTCGAGTATAACGCCGTCGGTTCCGATCAGGATAATGTTCGAGTGCTTGCCCATAATCTCTGCGGAGAGGCGGTTCCTCGTCATCTCGCCCATCTCGCTTACGGCCTCGATGTCGATGTTTACGACGCGTTCGAACCCCTCGCCCTGAGCGATATCCACAATACGGCCGCCCATCAGGTGCTTGCGCAGAACCATGCAAAAGAGCGGCGCGGTCATCGGATTCTCTTTGGGTATCGCGGTCAGGTGTAAACGCGGCCCCTGGGCGTTGGCGCTGATTAATAAACGCCGGATGCCGTCGCGTTTTACGCTCATAATGATTTCGTCTGTCTCCGGCTGGTGAATCTTCTCCACCTTGCCGCCCAAAAGGGTTTTGCGCAGCTCGTGGACGATATGAGCCACCGCGATGCCGTCTAACGCCATATTATCTCCTGTCTCTAATACTTCCTGGTTAGTCCAACCCTGCCGTAATAAAACTGCAGAATGTCCAGCAGCGTATAACCCGCGTCAATCATCCCGGTGACGCCGTACTGGCTCATCCCGGCCCCGTGCCCGTAACCGCCGCCGTAAAAGACCGCGCTCTCCAGCGCTCCTAGCTCATTGTACTGCTTGTCCATAACGAAAAAAGCCGACGGCATTAACGAAAAATTGGACACTCCGCCGCCGGAATGGCGGTTGACGGTTATATCCCCGCTGCCCGGGGCGCCCTGCGGTTTCAATAAATACCGTATATTAAGCTCTGTATAAACCATTATGGCCGCTTCGGTGCCGGTTATAATCATCGAAGTGATATTGCCCGCCTCGCCCCTGGAGGTTACTTCAATGTCCACAAGAGCGCCGATAGTGCGGATAGGCCTGCTGCGAAAATAGCCGCCGGGAAGCCTTGTCTTAATCATCATAGGGTTGTCCGCGTACCGGGCGGCCAGCATGGAGTTTATCGACGCCTCCAGCTCGGCGGCGCTCATCTCCACATTCCAGCGGAACCAGGGCGAGTGACTGTCATAACCCTGAATGCCTGTATCCATAAGAAAAGTCGCCGCGTTAGCCTCGTCGGAGAGGCTGCCGTAATCCTTTCCACGGTATGTTTTAACGGCAGTGAGATAGGGTTCGCTGGCCGCCGGGAACTCCTGCGTCATCCGGTTTGCCCAGACCTCGCCGGAGTTGGCCGTCACCCCGGCCGAGGTGCTGTAAAAGTTCGCGGAGATAACCGCGCCGCCGTAGGTAAGGCACATCCCCCGGGTCTCGTCGCAGGCCGCGATCGAGATATCGTTCTCCGGTATGTTATTGTACACCTGGCACATAACAGAGTCGTCAACATTAGCGCCCCATGCGTGGTAGGCGTTTGTGAAATAATGATTGTAGGCGTAGCTTCGCGCCGTCACCGCCTGAACCTTATAAGCCTCAAGCCCCGCGCCGGGGAGCATTTCGCTGGGTATTACGGCGTACAGGTATTCCTCAAAGGTCACCTCGTTGACGACGGTATAGCGCCCGCCCGGTTCGGCGGCGATCTCGATGAATCCTCGGTATTTGGGCCGCTCGCCTCCGGGCCAGTTCCGGGAAACGCTGAGGAGCTGTATCTTCCCGCCTAACCGATCCGGGGCCGCGTAAATCCGGGGATTGCCGAATAGATCGGCATTGGAGCCCGGCGAAATATCCAAAACAGCGCCCGCGTTAAACTTAATCGCCGTTCCACCGGCCCATACGGTGAACGGCTCGTCCGACGTTAAAGACACCGTGTCGTGGAGATAACCCGTATAGCCCGAAGCGCTGATAAGCACGCGGATGTTTGAAAGCCGCGCGTCGCCTGTAATTAATACCGCCCTTATCACGCCGCCGCTGACGATATACTCGGCGGCGTCGCTGCCGATGATTATGTCCGCAAGGCCGCGCCATTCGGGGGTTCCGTTCGATACGTCGTAGACCTTTACCGAGGGGTCATTGCCAAATATGCCTAAATCCCTTATTTCAATAAATTCGGGAGTGACGCGCTTCACGTTGCCGGTTATTACGCCGCCGTAACAGGCTATCGCCGTCACCGCGCCGTTATGAATCTTTATATCACATACCTTGCCTTCGGGAACAGCGAGGCCGTTTAACGCGTATGTGCGCCCCGCGCCGCCGGAGAAAACCGTGATGCTGTCCGGCCCCGACTCGGCGATCAGCGCGTTGCGTATAACGGGCGAGAACGTCTCAAGCCGCACCAACGCTACGATTGAGCCGTCTTTTGCCAGCACGGAAATACGTTTGTCTATAAATAATTCAAGGGAGATATCGTCGCAGTACAGGCTCCCCATGTCGGTGATAACAGTATCTTCAATAACGGTCAGAGGCACCACCGTCATTTCCTCTATTCCATATACGCCCGTGATATCGCCGTCCGCAGTGTTTTTTAGGGCCTGCGTGAACACCTCAACCCATAACGAATACGATATCGGAGCGGCTTTCTGCGAGACGTCGGGGGCTAGTTCAACCGCATTCGAGGGATCCAGCGCGTTTATCAAATACTCCGCCTGGAGAATCGTCAGCCATTCATCGGGCATGAAGGATTCCCCGTCGCCGGACATCAGCCCGGCCAGGTAAACGGCGTTTAAATATTTATCGTACCATCTGTCGGGAGCGCTGTCGATAAAGGGGACTTCGCGTTCCATAGTAGTTATTGAAAGACCGTCAAAGTACGCGAAGGCAAGCATCTTCGCCGCCTGCGCCCTTGAAATCGGCAGGCCCGCGCCAATCGGGGAGGCTTCTTCAAACTCCTCTGTCACCGGCTCTGGAAGCCCGCCGATGACGGGTATACCCTCCGGCAGCGGAGCGGGCGGAATACCGTCCGCCTCGGGTTCCGGGGTTCCGCCGCAGCCGGTCATAGCATGTATTATAAGAAAAATCATCAGGATAAAAGCGGTGCGCTTCCGCGTTTTACTGCTTTTTGCCAAGCCACTACCTCCTTTTGCATCAGCTTATTATATATTTAAACCTTGCATAAAGCAAGTCCAAACATTATAATTAACGGAGAGGAGGATGAACATGGGAAAAGTACCTACAATGGGAGAAGCAAATATTTTGTTAAGAAAGTACAACCAAAACGACGCGCTGATCAAGCACGGCGTTGCCGTGATGGGCGTGATGCGGCATTTTGCGCAGAGGCAGGGCGAAGACCCGGATTACTGGGCGGCGGTTGGCCTGCTGCACGACCTGGACTATGAAAAATACCCCGAGGAACACTGTGCGAAAACAACGGAGCTTATGCGGGACGAAGGGTTGGACGAGGCTTTTATCCGCGCCGTTGTGAGCCACGGATGGGGGATTTGTTCGGATGTTGAGCCCGTGCTGTACATGGAAAAGGTTCTCTACGCCATTGACGAGCTGACGGGGCTTATCAACGCCGCCGCGCTGATGAGGCCTTCGAAGAGCGTTATGGACATAGAGTATTCATCGGTGAACAAGAAGTTCAAAGACCTGCGCTTCGCCGCCGGCGTGAACAGGGATGTCGTAAGAAGAGGCGCGGAGATGCTGGGGATGGAGCTTAAAGACTTGGTTGATGAAACGATTTTGGGAATGCGCTCCGTAGCGGCGGAAATAGGATTGGCGTAACAGGCTGACATGACCCTTCGCTATATCTTAGGCAGGCCGGGTTCCGGCAAGACCGCCCTCTGCGCGTCGGAGATAATCAAGGCCCAAGCCCGGGAAAACGAAACAGGCAGGGACTTGGTTTACGTCGTTCCCGAACAGTTTTCATTGAGCGCGGAGCGTATTCTGCTGGCGGCTTCCGGGTTTAAGGGACTGGGCGGCGCGCAGGTGCTGAGTTTTAACCGTTTGGCTTACCGCGTCTTTCGCGAAACCGGGCGGAACGGCCTCGCGCCGCTGGACGACACGGGCAAGAGCCTGCTTATACGCCGCGCTCTTACGGAGCTGGAAGGGGAGCTGAGGTTTTTCAAGTCCCGGCGGACGCTGAAAGCGCCCGGTTTCGTACAGAAACTCTCCGCTCTTATCACGGAGTTCAGCACATACGGCGTGACACCGGACGGCCTTTTTAAGACCGCCTGCGAAGCCGATAACCTTACCCAGGCACAGCGTCTGCGCATACAAGACTTTGCGGCCGTATTCGGCCGCTACAGCGAATACATCGAAGCGGGTTACATCTCGGTTGACCGGACGCTGGACGTGCTGGCGGAGAAGATACCGCGCTCTGGGATGCTTACGGGCGCCCATATATGGATAGACGGGTTTAAGAGCTTCACTCCGCAGGAATTATCGGTCGTCGCGGCGTTGTCTCGGGTGTGCGGGTCGATAACTGCCGCGTTCACGCTGGATGCCGGGGCGGGTATAGATAAGGCTTTCGGCGGGGTGTTTCACAATATCGAGGAATATGACCCCTTCGCCGAAGTAAAGCATACGGTAAACCGTTTGACCGCGATTATCAAAGATAATAACGGAATGATAGGCGAACATCAAATTTTGCGCGAAACGCGGCGTTTCGTCGGCTTCCCCGAGTTGAATTTTTTAATAAATCATTATTTCGAGCCCTCTCCGCCCCAATACTCCGGGACAAGCCCCGGCATGTTCATCAACGCCTGTCAGGGGGCCGACGAGGAAGCCGAAGCCTGCGCGAGGCAGATTGCGGAACTGACCCGGCGGGGTTATCGCTACAGCGAAATAGGCCTTGTTACTACGGATGCGGGATTATACGCGCCAAGGCTTAAACGGGTGTTTAAGCGTTATAATATCCCTCTGTTTATCGACGAACGCCGGAGCCTATTGAACCATCCGCTCACGGAGCTGTGCCGGTCGTCGCTGGCTGTTATCAGCGGCGGGATGACTTATGAAAACGTATTCAGAGCGCTGAAAACCGGCCTGACCCGGGTTGAGGCCGCGGAATCGGACATTCTGGAGAACTATGTCCTCAGATTCGGCATTACGGGGTCTGTATGGGATACGGAATGGACTTACGGATTCGATAACCTTACCGGCGAGGGCAGGGAAGAACAGATAGAATTATTGAACGCCCTCAGAAAAGGCGTGCTCGATGTTTTCAACGTGTTAAGAACCCAAATCAAACGCGGGCGGAAATACCCGGCCTCGGAGCTGTGCGGGGCGCTGTACGCCTTCATAAGCGCGTCCGGCTGCAGAGAGAGGCTGGCCGGGTGGATAGAACAGTCCCAAGACCCCGAGCGCGCGGGGGAGCACCGGCAGATGTGGACCCGTTTTTGCGAAATACTGGACAAGATCGTTCAAATCATAGGCGGCGAGCGGATAACGGCGGCGGAGCTCGCCGGCCTGCTGGATGCGGGCTTTGAGAGCGAGAGCCTGCGCGTCGCCCCTCCTACGCTGGATCACGCCGCCGCCGGCGACATCGGGCGTTCCAGGCTTAATGAGGTTCGCGTGCTGTTCATCCTGGGGATGAACGAAGGGCTGCTCCCCAGTCCGCCGGTTTCGCACAGCGTTATGCCCGAGGGGGACAGGGAGCGGCTTAGGGAAAAAGGCGTGAAGCTCGCGCCGCCGCTGGACAGGAAAGCGCTGGAGGAGCGGCTTAACATATATCAGATACTCGCGAAACCCACAGAACGCCTGTATATATCGTACTCCAGCGGGAACGGGGAAAATCCCTCCGCCGTTATCGGCAGAATACGGGACATTATCCCGGGCATAAAACCCGCGAATCTTCCGCAAATAACGCTGGCGGAACCGATGATCCCGGTTTTATTCGGCGCGCTAAGGGCTCTGCCGCAAGGCGCGGAACTTGATCCGGCGATGAAGGACGTTTACGGGATATTGCTGGACGACGGAAGGTTCGCGGGCCCGATTGGCAGGGGCGGGGCCGATAAAGCCGCGATGCCGCCCAGTCTTGGGGACGCCGAGATTGGCTTCCTCTACGGAACGGGAGGCAGGAAGGTACGATCCAGCGTGACGCGGCTGGAAAATTACGCCGCCTGCCCGTTTATGTATTTTTCCCGCTATAATTTAAAGCTGAGAGAGCGTAAGCTCCATGACATAGAAAATTATGATGTCGGCAACATCCTTCATTCTATTATGGAAAGATACACAAAGAATATGCTTTTGGGAAATACGGAGGAATCCGTCGCGGATATAGCCCAAGCCGCCGCGAGTGAGAATATCAGCAAGGCGCTGCTTAAAAGCCGCCAGTACGCCTATATGACGGAGCGTCTTACAGACGCGGCGGCGCGTTCAATAGAAGCGATGACGACCCAGCTTGAGCAAAGCGATTTTAGAATCCTGGAAGCCGAGCTGGCGTTCGAAGGCGCGAACGCCTATACGGCGGCGCTTGAGGATGGCAGCTCGGCGGAGCTGACAGGGCGCGTGGACCGCGTGGACGGTTATGACCGGGGCGGAAAGCGTTATATACGCGTAATCGACTATAAGTCCGGCATGAGACGCTTCAGCTTCAGCGAGGTTCTTTACGGCCTACAGCTGCAGCTCGCGGTGTACCTCGCGGCGTACCTCAAGGCCCATCCTGGTTCGGAGCCCGCAGCTGTTCTGTATTTTACCGTCGCGAACCATATGATTGGCTATAAAAAGGGCATGAGCCCCGAAACGATAAACGATGAAATTTTCGGGGAATACCGGATGTCCGGCGCGGTGTCCGCCGAGCTGGATATCATCAAGGCGATGGACAGAGGCCTCGCTGGGCGTTCAAGGATAATCCCCGTAAACCTTACGGGCGGGGGAACGGAAGTGTCCGGGGCCTCGGCGGTTCTGGACGCCGATGGGTTTAAGTCGTTAATCCGCGCTGCCGAAGCCGCCATCCGAGAAACGGCGGGGCGCATCCTGCGCGGCGAGATAGCCCCGGCCCCGCTGTACAAGGACGGGAAACTGGCCTGCGAACGCTGCGAGTGCCATCCCCTCTGCGGAAGGGACGCCCGCGCCGGGTCGCGGAAGGCCTGGCGGCGGCAGCTGCCTAAGATCGGGGAACGGGAAGCGTTGGAAGAGATACTAAGGAGGAACCGATGAGAGCGTTAATCAGCGTATATGATAAGACCGGCGTTGCTGAATTTGCAAAGAGCCTGGAAAACCTGGGCTATGACATTATATCCACCGGCGGGACTTTTAATCTCCTGAAAGAAGCCGGTATAAAGAAGCTCTTGACAGCCGAGGATGTTACCGGCTTCCCCGAGATGCTGGACGGGCGTGTAAAGACGCTGCATCCCCGGCTCCACGGCGGTATTCTGGCTATGAGGGAGAACCCCGGCCATATGGGGCAGCTGGAGCAAAACGGGATCGAAACCGTCGATATCGTTGCCTGCAACCTCTATCCGTTTAAGGCCGCTGTCTTGAAGCCAGGAGTAACGATGGAAGAGGTTATCGAGAATATCGACGTGGGCGGGCCGTCCATGCTCCGCGCGGCGGCGAAGAACTGCCGGGACGTGACGGTTGTATGCGACCCGTCCCAGTACGCGGAGGTTATAAGCGAACTGGCCGGGGCCGGAACCGTAAGCCGCGAAACCAGGCTCCGCCTTGCCGCGGCGGCTTTTTCCCATATCGCCTGTTATGACAGCATGGTAGCGGGTTATCTGAACGCGGCTTCGGGGGCGGTTTTCCCTGCGGAGCTGCCGATGGGCTTCGCACTGCAAAAACCCCTGAGCTACGGCGAGAACCCGCATCAGCGGGCCGCGTTCTACGCTGACGCCGGGTTTGACGGGCGGCACGGTATCGCCGCCGCGGTTCAGCTGTATGGGAGGGATTTGAGCTATAACAATATAAATGACGGGAACGCCGCAATCAAGCTCATATCCGAGTTCGGCGAACCGGCGGCCGCCGCCCTTAAACACGCGAACCCCTGCGGCGTAGGAAGCGGGAAGGACGCGGCTTCTGCCTTCGCTAAGGCCCTTGCCGCCGACCCGGTGTCGATATACGGCGGTATAGTCGCGTTTAACCGCCCTGTTGACATAGAAGCCGCGAAGCTGATGAAGCCTATTCTTTTGGATTTGATTATCGCTCCGGCGTACACGGATGAAGCCCTGGGGATACTGAGGGTAAAGAAGAACACGCGGGTTCTCGAACTGGCTTCGATAGCTGAAAGACCAGCCCCGGCCATTGAGTTTAAACGGGTTATAGGCGGCGTTACCGTACAGGAGCGGGACGACTGCCTGTTCCCGGAAGGCGCCTCTATCCGCGATTTAACCGTCGCTACGAAACGGCGGCCCACCGAAAGCGAGTATGACGACCTGCTCTTCGCCTGGAAGATTGTTAAGCATGTCAGCTCAAACGCCATTGTTATCGCAAAGGACGGGCAATCCGTAGGAATAGGATGCGGGCAGGTAAACCGCGTATGGGCGACGCGCCAGGCCATCGAACACGCGGTGGAAGCCCTGGGCGAGGAAAGCACGAACGGAGCGGCTCTCGCGTCAGACGCGTTCTTCCCGTTTGACGACTGCGTGGAAGCCGCCGCAAAAGCCGGAATCACCGCGATCATCCAGCCCGGCGGTTCCATCCGCGACCAGGAGTCCATAGATGCCTGCGACCGCCTGGGAATCGCGATGGTTATAACGGGGATGAGGCATTTTAGGCATTAAGAGACTGGAGCTGCGAGCGCAGGGCTGAGGCTTTTACTAGCTCAAGCCTCCCATGCCGTCATATTAACGGGCGATTAATAATCGCCCCTACGGCTATACGCCGCTTGAAGCCTTGCTTAGGGGCGGCTTAAACCGTGTTTTTCTTGACAGTGCAAGTTTACGATAGTATAATATTGGTAATGCGTTGACATAAAATATAAGGAGGAATACTATGTTTAAGAGAATTACAGCGGTACTCTTAGCTGTATTAATGTCTGTTTCGATTGGCCAAATGGAAGCGGCATCAGTTTCATGGACATATGTGATTAATGGAGTTGAAGTCACAAAAGAGGAGTATTACGCGGTTGCTAAAGAAAAAAATCTAATAATGGATTCATCGGAGAATCCTGACTTTTGGATTAACACACAGGGTATACTTCATGAATACAGTGGCAAGGGCGGAGACGTGGTTATACCAGACGGGGTTACAAGAATTGGGGATATGGTGTTTTATCGGAATAATGCTATTACGAGCGTTGTTATCCCCGAGAGCGTTACAAGCATAGCGCAGTGGGCATTCAAGGAATGTAAGAACCTTAAAAGCGTAACACTGCCTAGCACTCTTGAGGAAATAGGTAATCTCGCCTTTCAGTCCTGCACATCGCTGACAAGCATAGCTATACCTGATAGCGTGAAAACGATAGGGGAAAAGGCGTTTGAGAAATGCTCGGCTCTTGTTAATATTACGCTGCCTGATACACCTGTATCCTATGGTATTGACGTGTTCTCTTGGACATCATGGGATGCGGGTGCGTCCGGTAAAGTGTCGTTTGAGATAAAGGAGATTATTCAAACTAAAGATGGCAGACTGTTCAGTTCTCAACCGTCTGTACGTACTGAGAATGAATTTGGTGATGTTAGCGCTTACTACTTCCCTGCCGGCACGGTTTTAGCATACGAGTCTCACGAAATCAATGAGGGAGACTTGACTCTTATACATCTGTATGAGCCTATTATTAATCCGTTTGCTCCGCAGTATAAAACTGATGCATTGAAGAATGCGACATTTACTCAGAATGTGTTAAACGACTATAATGAGTCAAATATTGTTACAAGCGGCTACGAAATACAATTAACCGAGGAAATGACCGATGTAGTTTTCTACATAACGCATGATATGGCGGGAAATAATGCGAAAGATAGATTAGCTTTTCGTGGTTCTGTATATGACAGCGATAAAGTAGATCCGGGCACGGAGTCATTTTACACAGACGAGGAGCTGACCGAGCTAGCTGCGGCTAAATACAAACAGATGTGCGAGGATATTCTAGCGCTTATAATATCAGATGGTATGAGCACTGATGATAAAATTAAAGCCATATATGATTTTTTGATTTACAATTTTCTTCATATACGCTTTTACGACCCTGGTTACAAACAAACGCACAAGGAAAAAGACAACAACAAACGCCTTGAATATTCAATGCCGTTGACGAAGACGGATTTGCAATATTTGGACATTAACTATACATATCTATTCGAGCACGGCGAAGGCGTCTGTGACCATTTTGCGATGACGTTCAGTTATTTTCTGGGCCTTTTGGGAATTCAATCATATTATGTGTCCGGGTATTTTATAGATACACAGGGCGAAAGAACAGGCCACATGTGGAATTACGTTAATGTTGATGGCGCTTGGTATTGGTATGATGTTGATGTGGAAGGTACTGTTTATCGTACCGGAGACAGGGATGAGCCTTCATATTATCTCTATAAAAGAGATACGGAATTCTTTAGAACAAACCATGTGTGGGATGAGGAAGCTCTTGCTGAGGATGTGCTTGCATGGACATTAAGCCGATCTGAAAATGCGGCCGCGAATCAAGAAATGGCAATCGCTTCTGAAATAACTGTTCTCTACAACGGCGTGAAAATCGAATTCACACAGCCGCCAACAGAGCGTAACGGATATGTGTTCTATCCTCTGGAAGATGTGTTGGCAACCTTTAGCGGCGGTCATGGTTGGGACGGCGGAACCTTCACGGTATCCGGCGAATTAAATGAGAACAAGGTTGAAATCCCGTTGCAGTCTTTGGCGTATTGGGTAAATGGTAAGTTACTTGAAACTGCGCCTGAACTTATGCCATTTATCGCGAATGAGCGTACATACGTTTATCTTGACATTATCGTTGAAGGCTTAGGTTTAACGGTTAATTGGGATGGCGATACGAAAACAATCAACATCACTAATTGAATTGCGTAAGGCAGCCCTGCGCTTGCAGGGTTTTTTATGTGAGCGATACAGGTTACATACGAAAAAGATTCCAGGAGGCAGCCTTTCTAAAATGACCCTTTTAAAAACCCTCTGGCAGCTCTTCTACACCTTTATCAAGATCGGCGGGTTCACGATAGGCGGCGGCTACGCGATGGTGCCGATTATCCAGCGGGAGGCCGTGGACGTGAAGCATTGGGCCACCGAGGAAGAGATGCTGGACATCATAGCCCTTGCCCCTTCGATGCCGGGCGTAATAGGCGTCAACACCGCTACGGCGCTGGGTTCAAAGGTCGCCGGGGTGCCGGGAGCGCTTGCGGCGACGCTGGGCATGGTTACGCCCTCGCTTATAGTCATAGTGCTGATTGCATGGGTGTTCGACGATTTTCTTTCGATTGCGCTGGTTCAGCAGGCCTTTATCGGGGTGCGGGCCGCCGTCGCCGCGCTGATGGTGAGCGCGGTTATACGCCTTGCCAAAGGAGCGGTAAAGGACTGGTTCCAGATTATCCTGTTTTTCGGGGCCTTATTCGCGAACCTGATATTCGGCGTTCCGGCCCAGTATGTACTGATATCCTGCGCGGCGCTGGCTGTCGCGGCGGTGGCGCTGTCGCTGGTGCGTTTAAAGGAGGCCGGGAAAAGGTAATATGCTGCTTACGCTGTTTACATCGTTTTTCCAGATAGGCCTGTTCGCGTTCGGCGGCGGCTACGCGGTTATCCCGCTCCTTTTGCAGACCGTGCTTAATCACGCTTGGCTCACGGAGGCCGAGTTCACAAACATCGTCGCGATATCGCAGATAACGCCAGGGCCTATCGCGATTAACCTCGCCACATTCGTCGGGTTCAGGATGGGCGGCGTCCCGGGGTCTTTGATCGCGACGTTCGGCGTATGCCTGCCTTCGCTGATCCTCGTCACGGCGGCGATGTTTTTTATCGCTAAGGTAACGCACTCAAAACTCCTAAAATCCGTCTTCCACGGCCTGCGCCCCGGAGCGGCGGGGCTTATCGCGTCGGCGGCCCTCGGCATGATGATGGAAGAGTTTTTCTTTGAGAAATCGTTAATAACCGAAGCCGCCGAGATTATCCGAAGCCTGCCGGGGAGCGTCTCGGTATTCTCTGCCGCGGTCTTCGCCATTTCATTCTTCTGTATGTTCAAGATAAAAATAAACCCGGTGTTTGTCATCCTCGGAGCGGCTTTGGCGGGGATCGCGGCGGGATTGCTGGGGTGGCTGCCTGTATGATGGATATATGTCTCTTGGGAACGGGCGGGATGATGCCGCTGCACAACCGTTACCTGACGGCTCTTCTGTGCCGGTACAAGGGCAATATGGTATTAATAGACTGCGGAGAGGGCACCCAGGTAACGCTGAATCTCCAGGGCTGGGGCTTTAAAAGCATTGACGCGATATGCTTCACCCACTACCACGCCGACCATATCTCCGGGCTCCCCGGCCTGCTATGGGCCATATCCAACGCGGGCAGAACCGAGGAAATAACAATCTACGGCCCGCCGGAGCTGGAGCGGATATTGACCGGCTTACTTGTTATAGCCTATGACCTGGGGTTCCCGATAAAGATCGTGGAACTGGAATATAGGGAGTATAATGAAATGCCGATTCCGGGGACGGAGATGTTCTTGAGCTGCCTGCCGCTGAAGCACGGGAAACCCTGCTTCGCCTATTCTATTAGCACGAAAAGGGGAGGGAAGTTCGACCTAGAGCGGGCTGAAGCCCTTAACCTGCCGAAACGGCTCTGGGGCGAGCTGCAAGGCGGCAATGAAGCGCTGTTTGAAGGGCGCAGGTATACGCCGGACATGGTGCTCGGCCCGGAGCGCGAGGGCTTTAAGATCGCTTACTGCACGGATACCCGGCCTGTTAAAACAATACCCGCCTTTATAAACGGAGCCGACCTCTTTATATGCGAGGGCCTCTATGGCGACCCGGAAAAGGCGGAGCGTGCCCGAAGCCATATGCACATGATTTATCAGGAAGCGGCGAGGCTGGCTAGGGAAGGGGACGTCAAAGCTCTGTGGCTCACCCATTACAGCCCCGCGATGATTAACCCTAAGGAGTTTCTGGGCGTCGCGAGGGCGATATTCCCCGGGGCCGCTGCAGGGTATGACAGGATTACGAAGACACTGGATTTTGGGGATTAATCGCAGGATTTTGATAAAGCTTTTTCCTTTAGCTCATATATACCTTTTTGCGATACTCGTTAATATCTATACCAAGTTCAAGATGATCTTTGGTCATGATATTAATTTATATTGCGCAGTCATGGCTTTTATAGATATTTGCGATTACGTTATCTGTCTCCTCAACGATGTCCAGCGTATTCTATGTTTCCATATATCGTTCAAGATAATGGGGGTGATATGCCGAGTTTACTGAGTCTGTGTTTTCGCAATTATCGGTATTAACCTGACATCAATCAAGCTAACTTTTGTTAGGCAACTCCAAGCACCTCCCTGACCAGCGCGCCTTTGAAATTTTCGCTTCGCGAAAAACGCGCTGCGCGCCGGACACTTCATCCGGTTCCTGTTGACTGTAAGCAAACCCAGGGACGGGGATGCGTCGATTACTATATGGGAATACTCGTCCCTTACCATGTCGATATACTGCTTCAAGATAGCCTCACGCCCGAAAGCTTGAACAAGCAAGATTTCCATATTCGCTAAAGAGATACTGGAGGGCATAAGGCTGGTCGCGGTTGAAATGTCCGCTAGAAGCGTTGCGGACATTTCAAAACACTGCTGTTTGCCCATGCGGCCCGGATCAGCGTCAATGGCTAAAATCTTATAGCCCTGCCGGAAAAGCCCGACACTGAGATTTGCGCTTGTTACAGATTTTTCCACGCCGCCCTTTTCATTTGACACACAGATAATTTGTGCCATATTCTGCGCATTTCTCCTTCTGCGGATTTTCAGTCTTTACATAACATCGGGAAAATCCGCGCGGTTTTACGTTTCAGTGTTATTATACCTTAAGGGCATAGCTGCGCCAGTATGTTGGTTTACTGCGGAGTCGCGATGAGGCTGATACAGGAATGGCTGGGCTGGTCGCACGAGAAAACGGCTCGTGCTGCTCGCCCATGTGTCCAGGGGCACAGCAATTCCTCCGCTACGGCAGACCGATATTCGAACCTTGAGTATTTCCAGAAGGTTGAATAGGCCAACGCGCTTGCCAATATCGGCATAAATCTGACATAAAAATAATTCTTTCCGTCAGAAACGATGCCCAGATGGAGGAAACGGAAAACAGCCAAGAATGGCGGTTTTCCGGGGAAAAATAGGGTTGGTCGGCGCTTCCGTGCGAACAAGAACCGTGTTCGCGCTCCATAACGCGCCTGCTCACCCATGCGTCCAGGGCTGGCAGGATTCGGACCTGCAAATGCGAGAGTCAGAGTCCATTCACCAGAATGGAACATAGAATACTTTAGTGATAAATAGAGGAAGTTGAAAGTAGTTGGAGCCTTGATTTTTCAAGGCTCCTTTTTCGTTTTTTGGGAAGAATGCCCGTTTTTCAATACTTTTTCAAAAATAAGTCTTTCGGAAATTGTATAGAAAAAGTATAGAAATGGGAATTATCTTCCGCTATCTTCCATTATCAAAAAAATATTTTTGCTTCCATTGTCACCTAAATACAATACACTTACAGAATTATAAAACTAAGGAAATGGAGGCTTTTGAAATGGCAAAAATTATAGCTATCTCAATCGCGAAAGGTGGCGTCGGCAAGACGTCAACTTCTGTCAATCTCAGCGCCGCCCTGACGATGTCCGGCAAAAAAGTTTTGCTTGCCGACCTTGACCCGCAACAGGGCAACGCGACCCTAGCCCTGGGCTTCTCGCCCGGCGAAATAAAATATACTGTTGCGAACCTCATCAGCTCGCTTCTTGACCTGGGCCAAATTGACGGCTTGAAAAAAGCTATCCTGAGCGTATTTGATAATTTAGACTTACTGCCCGCCAATCCGAAACTTGAAACTATTCAAAACAGGCTTATCGCCGAGCGTTCGAGCGCCGGGATGTTCACCGACGAAAACGCTGTTCAAAGCCA
>JAISVU010000253.1 GCA_031271375.1 Clostridiales bacterium
ACCCTTGTCCGCCGCCGCTACCTTCATCGACGCTATGCCCTTCGCCGCTATAGCGCCGGTATCCGGCGGCACCGCGCCCGATATCGCCGTTTCGATGTCCTCGCCGCTGAGTTTACCGGAGTTATAATCGTCAAAGAGTTTTTTCATCTCAGTGTAAGCCGCAGCGGCCTCCTCGCGCCTTCCCAGCTTTGCCAGCAGCTTCGCTTCAAGATGGCGCAGGAAGATAGCCAGCGTGAAGAGCTTTTTCGACGTTGTGAAGTAGTCGCGGATTTCGTCGAGGGCATCTTGATCCCGGCCCGTTTTCACCAATAAAACTATGGCCTGCCTCCGCATCGCGTGGTAGAACACATTGACCGAATCCTTGCCCTGCAGGCTCAGCCCCGTTTGCAGAAAGCGGCCCGCCTGTTCGTAGTCGTCTTTCATCATCGCCGCGTCGACCATCTCGCTGATTATCCGCAAATCCCCGGGGGTTTCTTCGTGCATCAGCGCGAGATAGCGCAGGTTCCGGTCGGCCTTGTCCCTTACCTTATCCTCCGAGCCCTCCCCGCCGGAGTCGTAGCCCGTATGGAACGAACAGTCCTCCAGCTTTTTACGCGGCTGCTCGATAGGGATGAACTCATGTATCCTCCCCTTGAACACTTTGCCCTCTTGCTTTTTGTATAACCGGGTTACGGTGGTGTATGTGCCGCCGCCGGTCTCGTAGCGCAAATGGCTCGCGCATTTATAGCCCTTGTATTCCCCAGAGTTAAAGAACCGGATTATTCCGGAAACATCCTTAAACACCTCGTCGGCGTCCAGGAACATAAACCACTCGCCGCTTGCCCGCTCCAGCGTCGTGTTCCTTGCCCAGGCGAAGTCGTCCCGCCATTCTATCTGATAAACGTTTCGCGTAAACTCTTTGGCAATGTCCGCCGTCCTGTCCGTTGAGCCGGTGTCGGCGATAATAAGCTCGCTTTCAACCTGTTCAAGAATAGGTTTGATACCCTCCAGGCAGGCCCGCAGGGTTTTTTCCTCGTTTTTTACTATCATGCCGATTGAGAGAAGCATTATATATCCCCTTATATATTATACTTTATTATATATTACATCATATATTATCTTGCGGCTTCTCCTTTATTTTGGCGGCGATGGGCGCGATCTCCGGGTCGGAGGGGTTTATCTTCGCGTACTGCTCAAGGATCCGCGCGGCAGTCTTGATTTGGTTCTTGTCTATTAAGCCGTATATGGCCGCCTTTAACGCGGCGGCCTCTTTTTTTAGCCGCTCCAGCGGCGAAATCTCCGCGTCAGCCGAACTCTTAATAGCCGCGACAGCAACGTCCTTCAGCGATACGTCTAATTTCAAAGCGTCCCGCAAGAGCGAGGCAAAACCGTATATATCGCCCCCGGCCCTGCGTTCATAAGCCTTCTTTGCGAAATAAATAAACCTGTCGCGGCCGGGCAAATCATTGGCAGAAACGCCGTCAAAGCTCTCGGCATTATGCGCCAGCAGCAGATATTTGTACGCCATTTTCACATATTCTTCAAAAACCCCGCCTTTTACCTCCCCGTCCCTTTTCATCGGGGCAAGAAGCTCGCTCACGTTCAAACCGTATTCCTTTATGTACTCAAACGCGGCGTCAAAATCGCCGAGCCAGGAATACTGCATCGCGATACCCCTGGCGGCGTAAATGCCGGTATCCTCCGACAGTTTTTCGGAAACCGTCCAGTCCTCGTCCTGAGTGTCAACGCGGCCCGCCTTGTACTCGTCGAAAAGGTCTTTCGCCTGCTTATACGCCGTCAGCGCCTCACCGTGCTTTCCGAGTTTATCAAGCATATTCCCCTCTATCAGGCGCAGATGCACCGCGAATGAAAAGAGCTTCTCGGCCGTGCTGAAGTAAGAGCGTATTTCATCAACGGCTTCCTGATTTTTATTGCTTTCATACAGCCTAAGTATAACGCCGCGCCGTATCGAGTGATAAAACACGTTGGAAGGATCGCACTCCCCCAGCTTAATCCCTATGGCTAAGAAACGCTCGGCCATAGCGCCGTCCCCGGCTGAGTTTGCCGTTCCTATAATCTTGGCGACAGTGCTCAAATCGCCGGGCCTGTCTTCGTACTCCTTTAGAAGGATGCGCAGATTCCGTTCATCCTTGGCCGACGTTTTACCGTCTCCGTCTTCATAATATCCCGAATGCAGCGATACGCTGCCCAGCTTTTTAACCGGGCTCTCGGGCGGTATGATTTCATGTATCCTGCCGTAAAACTTTGTGCCGCTTTCTTTCTTATACAGACGCATAACCATAGTATCGATGCCGTGCCCCATTTCGCGGCGCAGATGGTTAGCGCATTTATAATTCTTATATTCTCCTGAATTAAAGAACTTCACTATCTCGGAAACATCCTGAAAAACCTCGTCGGCGTCCAGGAACATGAACCACTCGCCGTTAGACCGCTCAAGCGTCGTGTTCCTTGCCCAGGCGAAGTCGTCCCGCCATTCTATCTGGTAAACGTTTTGCGTAAACTGTCTGGCAATGTCCGCCGTCCTGTCCGTCGAACCCGTATCGGCGATAATAAGCTCGCTTTCAACCTGTTCAAGAATAGGTTTGATACCCTCCAGGCAGGCCCGCAGGGTTTTTTCCTCGTTCTTAACTATCATACCGATTGAAAGAAGCATTCAGGCACCGCCCTTATGAAAGCAATTATTCTTTTTTTAAAGAATCCGATTCTCTCACTTTCTTCTC
>JAISVU010000268.1 GCA_031271375.1 Clostridiales bacterium
TTACGCCGTCTATCGCGAGTTTCTCGTTCACGGTGCCGGGATTCCAGATTTTATGCAGATTTTCCGTTTTTAGCAAACCTAGCGCCTCCCAGCATCTTTTTTACGTTCGGCAGGCACAGCGCCAGCGCGACGGTTATCGCGGTGAAGAGTTTTAAGTCCGTTGGCCGCATCCCCGCCCGGAGCACCAGCGCTATTACAAGCCGGTACGTCACCGCGCCCAGCACCATCGCTATCAGCGTGCGCATAAAGCTGCGCCTGGCGAACAGCGCCTCTCCGATAATCAGCGAAGCTAGGCCGATCACGATCGCGCCTGTCCCCATCCCGACGTCGCTGAACCCCTGGTTCTGCGCTATCAGCGCCCCGGAAAGACTGATAAGCCCGTTTGATATAACCAGCCCTATTACCTTCGCGGTGTTCGTGTTTATCCCCTGGGCCTGGGCCATCTCGGCGTTGTTGCCGGTGGCGCGGATGCTTGAGCCTATCTCGGTGCCGAAGAACCAGTATATGATACATATAACCAGCGCGGCGCAGACAAGGCCCACAACCAGCGTCGCGGTATTGTTATTCATCCCTATGTCCATCAAGCCGGTATAGACCGTGGTTTTACGCAATAGCGGGATGTTGGCGGAACCCAGCATTACCCGGATGTTTATTGAATACAGGGCGATCATGCAGAGGATGCCCGAGAGCAGGGCAGGGATTTTCAGCTTTGTGTGCAGGAACCCCGTTATCCCGCCCGCAAGGAGCCCCGCGAGCATCGCCGCGCCGGTGGCGAGGAACGGGTTCCCTCCCTGGTCGATTATAACGGCGGCGACGGAGGCCCCAAGCACTATGGAGCCCTCCGCCGACAAATCCGCTATATCCAATACTCTATAGGAGATCAAAACGCCGATTGTCATTACGGACCACAGAACGCCCAGCGCCGCGGCCCCCAGCAATATGCTCCCCATTTATTCCGCCTCGGGGAAGACGACGAATTCCGCAAACGCTTCGGGAACGGTAAAGCCTAGTTCTTCCGCAGTGAAGCCGTTTATCGCTATATCGCCGCTGTCGTCGGCGAACCGGATCGCCATTTCCGCAGGGTTTGCCCCGTTAAGTATCTCCACCGCCATTAAACCGGCGTTAAAGCCTATGTCGAAGTAATTTATCCCCATAGCTATCAAGCCGCCCTCCAGCACCTGGTTGGATTCGCCGCAGATCGTCGGAATCCCGGCTTCGATAGCGACGGCACTGACCGTGGCCATTGAAGACGATATGGTATTGTCTGTCGGAAGGTAGATTACGTCGCATTCGGTGACAAGGGACTGCATTACCTGCTGAACGTCGTTCGTGCTGGTGACGGTGGCTTCGACCCATTCCAGGCCCAGGGCCGCCGCCGCTTCCTTCGCGATATCTATCTGGAGAACCGAATTGCTTTCCCCGGAGTTATAGATAAGCCCTATCGTGGCGGCGTCCGGGAAGAAGTCCTTGATCAAGCCGATCTGAGCCGCGACAGGGTTCATATCGCTGGTTCCGGTGACGTTAGCGCCGGGGGCTTCGTCACTCTCCGCCAAACCCGCATCCGCGAAACTCGTAACCGCTGTGGCCACAATCGGTATCTCGGCCGTCTTTGACGCGATAGCCTGGGCGGCGGGCGTGGCGATTGCCAGCACCAGGTCTACGCCGCCGTTCACAAACTGGTCGCTGATTGTGGACAGGTTGCTCATATCGCCCATCGCGTTCTGGAAGTCGATATTGATCTCCGCCCCGTCGTTAAAGCCGTTTTCCGCCAAAGCCGCGATAAAGCCTTCCCTTGCGTCGTCCAGGGCTTTGTGCGTAACGAGCTGGATGATCCCGATCTGCGGGACATCGTTCGCGGGCGTGGTCTGGGTAGCGCATCCGGCGCCGAGGGCCATTACTGCGGCAAGGATAAGGGCCGCGATTCTTGTTGTCTGCTTCATTTTGCTTCCTCCTTTAGATTCGCCGGGGCTTTTTTTTAGTATTAAAAAACGCCTCCGACATATAGTCAGAGGACGAGAGAATTTTGGCAAATTCTTCGTGTTACCACCTCTATTCGCCGGCGCCTCGCGGCGGCGGCCTCCGCAGGTGTCATCCAACACCCCTTCGCTATAACCGCGCGAACCCGGACCCGCATTACTCGTAGGGGCGAACTGCGTTCGCCTGCCGCTTTCCTCGGGCAGCTCGGGAGCAGTAACTTCCAAAACGCGGCCATGTCCCTCTCAGCGACCGGAACCTCTCTGTATGGCCCATCCGTTTTGTACTATGTAACTCCGTCTTGGCTGTTGGTATGTATTATACTCGTGTTTATATATTTGTCAATAGGTAATTTTACGGAAATGAAAACGTTATGCTAAAGCAGTCGAAAACCAATACACCACGGTCAAATGCAGCGGATAATAAACATAAAAAAACATCTTCACGCTCTTAACCCATTTCGGCCCCTGCGTCCCGTCGTACAGTATAATCAGCAGCGGCGCGATCATCGCGAAGGCCGCGTACTGTTCGCTGTACCGGTAAGTCCATAACGCCCATACAACCAGCGGCGCGACCCGTAAAAACCTATTATTTATAAAGGTCATAACCGCATAAATAGCTAAAATAACCAAGGCCCCGTGGAAGCCGTAGTCCGTGTGCAGCAGGCCTGCGAGCCAGCAAATCCCGATCCCGGCGGTAAAGCCCGCCGCGCGCCCGTACCATTCTCCGGCGGATTTAAACCTTTCCGCTATCAAATCAACGGCATAAATCGCCGCAGCCCCGAAAAACAGGGTAAAGAACACGTTTATATGGTCGTAATGCAAATAAACCGGCGGGTTGTTATATCCCCAGGATATCACCGCGTATACTAAACTGAATGGCACAAAGGACACAAAGGCGAAGACTAACAGCCTCAGCAGATACATTTCACGTTTTTGAGACTTTCTCATACCCTCGGCGATAAGGAAGCAATACACCGGAAACGCCGCCCTGCCCATGGTTCGCATAAAAGCGGCTACCTCGCGGTATTTAGGGGACCAGGCGAGAACCGCGCCGAAATGGTCTATCGTCATCGTTATAAGCGCGAGGAGTTTTAACGCGAAACCGGACATCAGCTGTTTACCGCGCATTCCAGCGCTATCTCCATCATCCGGGTAAAAGCGGTCTGCCGCGTAGCGGCGTCGGTAGCCTCTCCCGTGAATATATGATCCGAAACAGTCAGGATTGTTAACGCCTCCTTTTTTAGGTACGCCGCCGTCATATACAGCGCGGCGGTCTCCATTTCGGCGGCAAGAACCCCCATGTCCCGCCATTTGGCCGAAGCCTCGTTATCCGCCGAATAAAAGGTGTCGCTGGAGAGGACGCTGCCCACCATATACCTTCCCCCGTTTTTTTCAACCTCGCGCACCGCTCTTTGCAACAGGCTAAAGGACGCGAGAGGCACGAAAGTCCCCGGCAGCTTATACTGATCCGCGAAAGCGGAGTTGGTGCAGGCCCCCATCGCCAGAACCACGTCGCCTATCCTTAAATCTGGGTGCAGGGCTCCCGCCGTTCCCACGCGGATGATGCGTTTTACATCGTAAAAACTGAACAGCTCGTAAGAATAAATGCCAAAGGACGGGATGCCCATGCCGGAGCCCTGCACGGAAACCCGCTTGCCTTTATAACTCCCCGTATAACCCAGCATCCCCCTGACCTCGTTATAGAGCTCGGGCTTGTCCAAATAATTCTCCGCGATGAACCGCGCCCTCAGCGGATCCCCCGGCATCAGCACCGTATCGGCGATCTGCCCCGCTGTGGCCCCGATATGCGGCGTAGGGGTCATGTCAATCATCCTTCCCGTTATATACGACTGTGTAAGATAGAGTATCATTTATTGTCTAATAAGTCAATCTTGATATTTTGCGGTTTATGCTATATGCTCTGGGATATGGACTACAAAAAGGGAAAATGGGCAACGGCGATAATATCGGCACAGCTTGAGGACGGCGGCTGGGGTTATTTCCATACCCTGTCAGGGCCGTCGCGCAAGGCGCTCTCAACCGAGCAGGCGTTGCGGCGTTTGAGGACTCTGGGCTTTACGAAGGATGAACCCCCCGTGGCCCGCGCTTTGGATTACCTGGAACGCTGCCTTTCGCGAGAAATAGCAATACTCGACCGCAGCGAGCATTGGCGGGACTGGGAGCTTTATGTAATATGTAAACGGCATAAAGGCGCACGGCGGGCTTATGAAGGATTTCTACGGATTCTATCATATGGCGCTGCTTCCCGGCGCGCTGCCGCCCGAAACCGAGGGCGCCGTGCTGGAATATATCCTGAACCATCCCAAAGGCATGTATTATATATGCCCGGGGCCGATTAACCGCCTTCCCGAACGATTCAAATCCCGTGAAGCCAGCCGTTGGCTTGGGGCGATAGAGATTCTGGCCCGCTTTCCCCGGGCCAGGAATCACCTGAAATTCGCGCTGGACTGGATTTTAATGAATAAGGATATCGACGGAGAGGGCTGGGACATGGGGGCCGAGGCCAGAGACGGGATATACTTCCCGCTCTCCGATTCCTGGCGAAACCCGTCGGACCGGCGGCTGGACTGCTCGCATCGTGTAAGAGCGCTTATTGATGTGCTTGAATGTGATAAATCGCGTTAATTCGGCAAAATATTCACTCCAGAAACCACCCGTCATCGTCCCGGAACAGGCGCAGCCCGTCCACCGGGACTTCCTCGCCGTCGTTATACGCCGTGCAGTCGCATATATACCGAACCCCGCTGGCCCCGGCCTTGAGCGAGGCGGCGGGCCTCGCGTCCCTCACGCGGTCAATCTTGAGCCGGGCTCCGTCCTCCGTTTCAAGCCTCAGGGGGATAACCTGTTCATCCAGCGTAAAATGCGCCAGAACCGCCGTTTTAACCTTGCCCATGCCGCACCTCGCTAACGGGCGGCTGCTAGCCGCCCCTACGTATGGATGTCATATAACTCAATGAGCGGGTTGGTCTCCGAGTTGTGGCCCAGATGCCCTGTCAGGTCTTTGCTCCCCAGGTTCCCCGCCTTCATCACGGCGTTTTTGCCAAAACGCGCCCGGATATCGTCCATCGCCTGCTCGGCCCGCTCCAGACGTTCCCTGTGGGTATGATCCCCGAATAGGTCGAGCTGATACATCTTGAATTGATCCTGGAGGCTAATCGCCTTTACCCCGATTGTGCGGATGGGCTTGACGAACCGGTACTTCTCCGTGAAAACCTCAAACCCCTTCGCCGCTATCTCCCCCGCGAGGTAAGTGGGGTATTGAAGCTGCCCCTGCCTTATTACGGAGGCCATTTCATTGTCGCGGATATAAATCTGAACCCCGTTGCATTTAAGTCCCTGGGAGCGCAGCCTTATCGCGACGCCCTCGGAGAGCATGTATATCGCGGAACGTACCTCTTCCGGCGTTGTGGCGTCGTAAGGCAGCGTATTGCTGTGACTGACGCCATTCACCGGAACGGCGCCGGGATCCACCGGCGACATGTCGTAGCCGTTGGCATATATCTTGAGCAACAGGCCGTTCTTGCCGAAACGGAGCTTGAGCCGTTCCTCGTCGGCCTTCGCCAGGTCGCCTATCGTGTAGATATCCATAGCGAGCAGCTTCCTGTATGTCTCGCTGCCCACGAAGATCATCCGGCTGGCCGGAAGGGGCCAGGCCGTTTCTTTGTAGTTTTCCTTGGTGATAAGCACCGTAGCATCGGGCTTGATCAAGTCTGACGCCAGTTTCGCGAAGACCTTGTTGAAGCTTACCCCGACGGTAACGGTTATGCCCAGCTCTTCACGAACCCGGCGCCGTATATCGTCCCCTATCTCCTTGCCGCCGCCGAAGAGCCGTGTGCTTCCCGTCAAGTCCAGATAGCACTCGTCAATGCCGTAAGGCTCCACCAGGGGCGTATAGTCGTGATAAATGGCCCACAGCTTTTTCGCGAACCTTAGATACAAGTCGAAATCAGCCCTGACCACTACCAGATCCCGGCATTTGCGGCGGGCCTCGTTCAGCGTCTCGGCGGTCTGTATCCCGAAGCGCTTTGCGTGGTAGTTCTTGCTTAGGACGATTCCGTGACGCGCGCCTTCGTCGCCCCCTACGACGACGGGCTTCTCCCGTATCTCGGGGTTGTACAGGCACGCGCATGAGGCGTAAAAGTTGTTCGCGTCGCAGAGGGCCACGACGCCGTTTGGGCTGGGCATAATATACCTCAGAAACTAGGGCCGAGGGCCGAGAACCCAGAGCCCAGACAGTTACTGTAGTTTAGCCGTTGGCGGGTTCTTCTTCGCCGGTGGATTCTTCCGCTTCGGTCATGGGTTCATCCGTTTCGGTTATGGGCTCTTCTGCTTGGGTTAAGGCTCCCTCGCCTTCGGGAGGCGTGTACACCGCGCCGCAGTCTTCGCAGACCATCTGGCCGTTTACCATAACATGCTTACAGAGCTTTCCTTCTTTTGAGCATGTCAATAAGTCGTCTCCGTAGCCCTTCTTTTTAGTGTCGGGGTTGGAAAGCACGCCCATCGTGACCAAAACGGAACAGCCCGCGGCCGCGACGCTCATTATGGCGTTTTGATCCACATGCACGCCCAGCAGCAGCAGGATGCTGACAACCTGTGAAATAAGGCTGATGAGGGTGGACGGTTTCTTTAGTCTTGTAACGAATAACATAAGCTGTTGCTTCATAGTCATATCCCTTCTACATGTTTTTGTTTATAGATATGACATATCGGCATGGGATGTTAATCCGCAACTTACATTCCCGAATAACAGGCGGGCGTCACGAGCTCTTATACGCCCAATCCCCTTCGTCCGGGACCAATACGACCTGACCCTCCATGATCTTCTTCGCGGCGAAGAGGGAGCGGATCATGTGGTCTATGCTCTCGGCGCTGGTGAATATCATCGACAGCGGATAGTCCCGGGTGCTGGCGTACCCCACGGGGCCGAAATCGCCGGGCGCGGGCGCTCTTTGGGGTTCCTGGCCGGAGAAGAGCAGCGCCCCGCGTCCATAGTCGCCGCCGATTGTGATGCCGATGTCGCCCGTGCCGAATTTCATAAGCATTGAGCCGTTGTGATGCTGCTTAATCATATTGCTCCCCCTTTTTTGATAAAAAACCGCTGTCCAAATCCACCGGGCTTAGTACGTCGTAGCCCCTGCGCGTCATGCTGTAGAGCTTGAAGGCCAGCAGCGGCGGCGGAACGCACAGTTCCCTCGCCGCCATGAAATAATCCGTATCTTCCCTCGCGGCGGTCTCCATCACCGTTTCGTCGTCCAGCATGAAGTCAGCGATAAATAAATTGGCTTCCCGCTCGTAGCGCCCGGCGTTACTGAAGAGGTTAAAATCCCGCATCGCCTTCACGGGGCTGGACAGGATAACGCTCTTATGAAGTATCAGATGCGCCGCCTCATGCCCCGCCGTGACCTTCATCTCGGCGTCGCGCAGTTTATTGTTCACGACGGCGTACATGCAGCGGTTCATTATAGCGCTGTAACCCTTGAGGCCGTTGCCGGCGTACTCGTTTGAAAAAACCGTCACCGCGCCGATGCCCTTGAGCAGCCGGTAAGGATCCCTCGTGCCGTGCCTATCCAGCGCGCGCAGGACCGCGGAGTAGACAAAATCAGTCAAATACGACGCCCCCCGCCTATCGCGCTTTCTTATACTTGCGCGGCGTGAACTTATCCCTCGCCCTGTTCTTAGAGTCCAGGAACAGGCCCTGCATCTCGTGCATAAAGGCGATTTGATCCTCCTCCGACAGTTCCCCCCCGGCGAACATCGCTGCCGCCTGCTCCAAGATGACCTCGGCCTGGGCAAGGCCGCGCCGCCCGTACTTCTCGGCCGCCTCGGTGAGGAATTCCTCGTCCTCGGTAAGGAAATAGTTGACGTTTATGCCGAAATACTCTGCTATCTTAAAATAAACGGAATGGGCGGGGTGGGAAAACCCGCGCTCGTAGTTGTTTAGCGTGGCCCTGGTGACGCCGATGGCCTCCCCCAGCTCTTTTTGCGTCAGCCCCTTTTTCTTCCGCTGCTCCCGCAGCTTATCGCCGAATTTCATCTTGCTCCCTCCTGAGTGCAGTATATTTTACAATAGTCATGAAATATGTAAAAATAAATTGTGCAATTATTGTAAAACGCTTTTACTGTTTTGTCAAGCAAAATATAAATTATTTTTGACATATTTAGCATGTTGATAATGCACAAAAAATGTAAAGTGATATTGTAACTTATTTTACATATTGACTTTTACTTCCGGTGATGTATAATAATCTTGTGCAATACAAACTAAAGGAGGATTTCTATGAAGAAAATGCTGTCACTGTTAATCGTCGCCGTGCTGGCCTTTACAATGGCCGCCTGCGCCTCTCCCGCCGCGCCCGCTGGCGGGGACGCTATCAAGGTTGACGTGTTCTGGTACACCTTTGGGGACACATACCTTACGGGAGTGCGCACCGCGATGGAAAACGAGCTGAACGGGCTGGACAACATCACCTACACAATGCACGACTGCGAAGAAGACCAGGCCACCCAGACCCAGAAGGTGGAGACGGCGATTACGCAAGGCACCGACCTCTTAATCGTGAACATCGTGACCACGGGTTCTGAAGAAGCCGCGCAGAATATCTGCGACCTGGCCAAAGCGAACGATCTGCCCATCGTGTTCTTCAACCGTGAGGTTTCCGACAACGTAATCAACTCCTACGAGAACGCCTGCTTTGTGGGCACCGACGCCGACGAGGCCGGTTACATGCAGGGCCAGGCGGCCGCCGAGTTCCTTCTGCTTGAGGGCAACGAGAAGTACGACCTCAACGGCGACGGCCAGATCAGCTACATCATGTTCCGCGGCGAGCACGGCAACGCCGAAGCCTTCGGCCGCACGCTGTACTCCGTAACAGAAGCAAACAGGCTTCTTGAGGAGAGCGGCCTTGTGCTTGTACCCTCGCCCGCCAACGAAACCAGCACCCAGTATGACGACGACGGGATCAGCAACTACTTCCTTTACGGTAACTGGTCGGCAGCCAACGCCGCGGAGCTTATGCGTACCGCGCTGACGGCGAACAACCTGGACGACGGCTCCATCGAGCTTATCCTTGCCAATAACGACGACCAGGCCCTGGGCGCCATCGAAGCGATGAACGAAGAGGGCTACAACACAGGCGTAGCCGACGCGGGATACATCCCGGTGTTCGGCGTTGACGCCACCGCAGTGGCTATGGAAGCCATTACTGCCGGCAAGATGACTGGCACAGTGCTTCAGGACGGCCCCGCAATGGCAGGCTGTATCGTTGGCCTCGCCAAGAACATCGCGGAAGGTAAACCTCTTGCTGACGGCACCGAAGATATGAACGTGGACGAAGGCGTGTTCAAGATACGTATTCCTTACGCAATCGTGAAGTAAAGTTGTAGGGACGGTGTAATGCCGCCTTTACACAGTCTTTTTCTCTGCCTCCGTTTCTCTGTGTCTCTGTGTGAAAAGGTTTTAAAGAATTTTACACACGGAGGCACAGAGGTTTGGAGAAAAAATCGCAGAGGCTGCGTCATTACATCGGTATTAAATCATAGACAATGTTGAAATAGGTGAATGGGCATGTTATTGCAAATCAAGAACATCAGTAAAGAATTCCCCGGAGTCAAGGCGCTGGACGATGTGAGCCTGGATGTCCAGGGCGGTTCCATTCATTCGCTGATGGGTGAGAACGGGGCAGGGAAGTCCACGCTGATGAAGTGTCTCTTTGGGATATATTCCGCAGACAGCGGGGAGTTTGTACTGGAAGGCAAAAGGGTAAGTTTCCCTAATGCCAGGGAGGCCATGCTGAACGGCGTTTCTATGGTTCATCAAGAATTAAACCAGGTGCATACCCGCAGCGTTATGGAGAACATCTGGCTTGGGCGTTTTCCCGGGCGGTTCGCGGTAGTAAACCACGCCAAGATGCACCGGGACACGCAGGCAATTTTTGCGGAACTGGGCATATCGATCGACCCGAGGGCTATAATCAGCTCCCTTTCCGTTTCCCAGCGGCAGATGGTGGAGATAGCGAAGGCGGTGTCCCACAACAGCAAGATAATAGTGTTCGACGAGCCCACGTCGTCCCTCACCCAGGACGAGGTGGATCATCTATTTGAAATTATATTCAATCTTAGAGACAAAGGCTGCGGCATTATCTATATATCCCATAGAATGAATGAAATATTGAAGATATCCGACGACGTCTCCGTAATGCGGGACGGAAAGCTAGTGGGTACGGAACCGGCGGCGAACCTGACGACGGAGCGCATAATAACGATGATGGTGGGCAGGGAACTGGACAATGTATACCCGCCAAAGGACAATGTCCCCGGCGCGGCGGCGCTGTCCGTCGAGGGGTTAAGCGCTATGTACCGTAACCTAAACGACGTGTCGTTTGAGCTGCGAAAAGGCGAGATTCTGGGGATAGCGGGGCTTGTAGGCGCTGGGCGCACCGAGCTTTTAGAGGCCCTTTTCGGGCTGTCTACCGTGAAGTCCGGCAAGATTATTAAAGACGATAAAATCCAGAAGAATAAAAATTCCCGGAGGTCAAAGCGCAACGGCTTCGCGATGCTGACCGAGGAACGCAGAGCTACCGGGATATTCGGCATCCTCAGCGTGCGCGAAAACGTGACTGTCGCCAATATTAAAAGTTACCGCAGGGGGCCGTACATCAGCTCAAAGAAGATGCAAAAAGATACCGACTGGGCCATAACTGCGCTGCGCGTTAAAACGCCGGGGCAGGAAACCAAGATCAACTCGCTCTCCGGCGGCAACCAGCAGAAGGTCATCTTTGGGCGCTGGCTCCTTACTCAGCCTGATATCCTGCTGCTGGACGAGCCGACGCGGGGCATTGACGTCGGCGCTAAATATGAAATATATCAGCTTATGATAGATTTGGCAAAAGAGGGTAAGTCCATTATAATGGTATCCAGCGAGCTGCCCGAGCTGCTGGGCGTATGCGACCGGATTCTTGTTATGTCCGGCGGGCGGTTAAGCGGCGAGCTGGAGGCCAGGAACACCACGCAGGAAGAGATAATGGCCCTGGCCGCGAAAAACGCGTGAGGTAATAATATGCTGTCAGAGAAGCATGAATCAGTATTGAGGATTTTATATAATCTTTTTATAAACGAAGATATGACCTGGGCTTTGACTGGAAGCACGGCGTTTTGCATTCAGGGGATGCTGCTTGTGCCCGACGATATCGACATTCAAACCGACCATGCCGGGGCTTATCGGATTAACGAGCTGCTTAAGCCATATGTAAAGCAACCCGTTTCCTTTTCCACCTCTACCAGCAAGCACATCCGTTCGCATTTCGGGCGTTTCGAGATAGACGGCGTGCTGGTTGAGGTAATGGGCGATATTCAAAAGAAGCTGTATAACGGGTGGGAGAAAGTAACCGACTTGAAACCGATTATTCACTTTATTAATTATAAAGGCATGAAGCTGCCGGTTCTGAGCCTTTCATACGAAAGCGCCGCTTACCGGAAGATGGGGCGCGTTGAACGGGCTGAGGAGATAGACAGGTTCATTTATAAAACGTCAACATCGGCAGACAGACAGGAGGCAAGCAATGACTTCACCGTTTAAACGCATGAGCGGCCGGTTTCGCGCAATGACAAGTGAGTACAAGGCGCTGGATTCCAGAGGAAAGCGCCGCTGGTGGGGCGATTTCCTCATCCGCAACGCTATCTACATTATCATCGTCCTTGTCGTTATCTACGTCCAGATTTACAGCATCAACAACACGACGAACAACTTCATATCGCTCCGCTCGTTCGCGGACATATTAAAACGCGCCAGCTCCAGCATGTTCCTTGCGTTGGGCGTCGGCGGCATTATAATACTCACGGGGACGGATCTCTCGGCGGGGCGGCTCATGGGCCTAATAGCCTGTGTCTGCGCGTCGCTGCTGCAAATGCCGCTGGAGCAATACAGCGCAAAGATGTTCCCCGATATGGCCCCGCCGCCTATTATTATGGTTTTATTATTGGCGATGGCCATTGGGGCGCTCTTCGGGGCTTTCAACGGTTATTGCGTATCGAAGTTTAAGCTCCACCCCTTTATCGTCACGCTGGCGACGCAATTAATTCTGTACGGTATTGTCCTGATGTATTTAAGTCTTGGTAAAAACGGCGGCGGCCCCATATCCGGCCTTACCGACGCTTATAAAAACATTGTTAAGGCTGATATCAAATGGATTCAGAACCTAACCGGCGTGGCTATCCCGTACTATGTGCCGTATGCGCTGATCGCGGCTATGATTATGTGGTTCATGTGGAATAAGACTGCGCTGGGCAAGAATATGTACGCCGTGGGGGCCAATCCCGAAGCGGCCAACGTCTCAGGCATATCCGTTATGAAGACCACTATACTGGTGTTTATGATGGCGGGCATCCTTTACGGCTTTTCCGGGTTTATCGAATCAGCCAGGGTGGGCTCCAACGGGCCTACCACCGGCGCGAACGCCGAACTGGACGCTATTGCAGCCTGCGTTATCGGCGGCGTGAGCTTCACCGGCGGCATAGGCAAGATCAGCGGCGTCATCACCGGGGTTATCCTTCTGGAAATTATCAGCGTGTCGCTACAGTGGCTCAGTGTGTCAACGAATATGCAGTATGTCATTAAGGGCATAATCATACTGGTGGCCGTCGCGATAGATATGCGCAAATACCTTGCCAAGAAGTAAAAGTGGAAGTAATGATGGATAAAACGATAAAACTCTTTTACGAAAACGTCTTGGAAACCCGCTTTACCGCAACCGTACTCAGCTGCGAACGCGATAAGGCGGGTTATAAGGTTGTCTTGGACAGGACGCTGTTCTATCCCGAGGGCGGGGGGCAGCCGGCGGATAAAGGAAGCCTGGACGACGCCGCCGTAAACGACGCGCGGGAGAAGGACGGGCTTATATACCATTATACCGACAGGCCCTTTGAACCGGGGCAGACCGTGAGCGGCCAGGTAGACTGGGAACGCCGGGCCGCCTTTATGCGCAATCACACGGGGGAGCATATCGTTTCAGGGATACTGAGCAGCCGCTTTGGGCTCTCCAACGTGGGCTTCCATATGGGTGCCGGTTTTACGACTATAGATACCTCAGCCCCGATAAGCAAAGAAGACCTCAAAACCGTGGAGCTTATCGCGAATAAGGCCGTCCGCGATAATATAGGCGTCCTTACGGAATTCCCGGACGGCGACGGCCTTAGGACGATGGACTTCCGCAGTAAGCTGCCCGAAAACGCGCTGATAGGCGGGGAAATCCGGGTCGTCACGGTACCGGGTTATGACGCCTGTGCCTGCTGCGGCCTTCATTATTTTACGACAGGCGCAGTTGGGATAATAAAGCTCGTGGATTCCCAAAAGTATAAGGCGGGGACGCGTATATATATGCTCTGCGGCGAAGACGCGCTAAAAGACTACGCCGCGAAGAACGAAGCGGTATACGGTATTTCCGTTCTTTTGTCCGCACAGCCCGATAAGGTGTTCCCGGCGGTGCAGGCGCTCATCGCCGAAAAATCTTCCCTTGAACAGCGAATAATAGGCTATAAAAACAGGCTCTTTGCCTCCGCCGCCGAAGCGGTTCCAGAGGGGAGCCCTTATTACTGTCATTTTGAGGAAGGCCTAAGCCCTGACGACATGAAGCGGCTTGCGACGCTGATTGCGGAACGCGCCGGTATTGCCGCCGTCTTTTCGGGCACGGAAGGAATGTATAAATACGCGCTCTATTCAAAGAACGGCGTATCGGATGCCGCCAGCGCGTTAAACGCCGCATTTAATGGCAAGGGCGGGATGAGAGAAGCGCTGGCCCAGGGGGCTGTAATCGGTACGGAGAGCGCAATTAAAGCGTTCTTTGTCAAAGGATTCGTTAATTAGCGTTTTGGAACAGCCCCCTGAAAACATCGTTCACCGGGCTTATGTCGGGCAAAGTGTCCGTGGTAAGCTCGAAATCCGTAACAAAATCCGTCACATATATCGCTTCGATAGCGTCCGTATTAATGCCGGTTATACCTTCAAGCTCCTCCATTAAATGGGCCTTTACATAGTCCAAACGTTCCTCATTGATGGTATCATAATCCAGGCTGGCCAGGCTTCGTTCAATTATACCGACCGCAGCCTCAACGTCCACGGTATCTTCCAGCTCAGTAGTTATTTCAAGGCCGAACCGGGCATTAATCGAGTGGCTTTGGCCGTCGCTGCCCATCACTTCCGTTTTGAGGATCGGAGTGCGGTACAGGCTCACGACGTCGTCTTCCTCAGGCGGCGAGGCGTTATAAAACAGGTAGAAGCCCGCGAAGCCAATACCAAGCAGCACCAGAATAATTATAACAGTGCCTAGACGGTTGCCTTTTCTATTCGAACGCATAAAAACACCCCTCAGCGTTATTATACCAAATATCGGTTATTCTGTCTATCTTAAAAATAACTTGTAAGGCCGGTAGTTTAATATTATAATGATTAGACTATTTCAATTATATTTATACGGAGGCGGGCAATGAATTTTCTACGTAAGTATAAGAGCCTGGCGATAATCGCCGCCGCGCTGATACTATACTATATTACGATTTTTTGGCTGCGGTTGCCTGCGCTCTATCTCGTCATTATCTACGGCGTAATTATTATCGGAGCCTGCGTTATCTTTCGCGCGGGGCTCATCGCGGGGATAGCGAATCTCTTTCATTCGGCCGGTAAAAAGGATATCGCCCGCAAACTCTATTTAATGAGCTTTAAGTATAAGACAAGGAACCCGATAACATATCTAAACTACGCGGTGCTGGTGCTGCATGAGGGAGGGGCGGACCAGGCCCTTGAGTACGCGCGGCATGGCCTAACCTTAAACCCCGACCTTATGACGGAAAAGAACCTGAGACTGACGAAGGGCAGCGCTTACTGGCTGTTGGGCGAACTGGACAGCGCCGTTGAAACCCTTGAGGATATGGTAAAGGATTTTGATTATGTAAACGTACATGTCCTTACCAGTTTAGGGTTCTTGTATTTCGCCCGGGGCGACCTGGAGAAGGCCAAGTCTATAACGGAAAAGGCCATTGAGGACACGCCCGATTCCGGCCCGGCATGGGACAATATGGGCCAGATTTATCTAAAAGAAGACGACCTGGACAAGGCCGAGGAAGCCTTTAAGAAGGCCCTGGAAATACGCTCAAACCTAGTGGACAGCCTGTACTTCATGGGCGTTATCCGCGAAAAACGCGGCGACAAGGAAGGCGCGAGGGAATACTATATACGCGCGAAAGACGCCAAGATAAGCAGCCTTAACACCGTGTCAAAGGATGAGGTTTTGACAAAGTATAACGAATATAAGGATTATGTCGAAGAACCGACGGAAGAATCAGAATGGGAGGATTTGGATGAAGCTGATCTATGACGGCAAGACAAAGGCGGTACATGAGCTGGACGACGGCAACTACATGCTGGTGTTCAAAGACGACGCCACCGGGGAAGCGGGGGTTTTTGACCCCGGGGCGAATACAGTGGGCCTCAGTATAGAAGGACTGGGCAGGAGCGGTCTGCGCCTTACGGAATTCTTCTTCAGAAAGCTCGAAGAGGCCGGGGTACCGACCCACTTCATTTCTGCGGATATAGACGCGGCGTCGATGACGGTAAAACCCGCGCAGGTGTTCGGCAACGGCCTTGAGGTTATATGCAGGTACAGGGCCGTCGGCAGCTTTATCCGCCGTTACGGGATGTACGCGAAGGAAGGGCAGGCGCTGAACGCCTTCGTTGAGGTAACGCTGAAGGACGACGCGCGCCAGGACCCGCCGATTACCGAGGACGCGCTGGAAATGCTGGGACTGCTGACCCGCGAGGAATACAGTATATTAAGAGGCACAACCCAGCATATATCGGGCATTATCAGAAGACTGCTGGCGGCCCGCGGGATGGAGCTGTACGACATAAAGCTGGAGTTCGGCAGAGTAGACGGGTATATAACGTTAATCGACGAGATATCCGCGGGGAATATGCGGGTGTACAAGGACGGGAAGCGCGTGGAGCCGCTGGAGCTCTCCGAGCTGCTGCTGGGTGAGAAATGAGCATTGCCGGCAGGATCAAGCCCCTTGAGCGTGAACGCTGGGCCGACTATTGCTTGGAGTTTCATTATGTATCGAATCATTACTATGACCTTGAGATAACCCGCTCGGATACCGGGTTCAGCGCGGTATTTACGAAGAAGCCTTTTGATAGGCCCTATATTAAAGACGACACAGACAAGCTGTTCCAGCCCTGGTGGGACGATATAAAGGCTTGGGGCGTCGAGGAGGACGGCCGTCTTATCGCAGCGATTGAGACGGCGCCCGAAGGCTGGAGCAACAGGCTGCGCGTCACGGAACTATGGATCGACGGCGCTTACCGCCGCC
>JAISVU010000193.1 GCA_031271375.1 Clostridiales bacterium
GGCCAGGAACGGCGATGTTTACTGGTTTGCCCAGATTAACGATACGGTTATAAACGATTATATGGAGCTTCTTAAAGCTCAAGGCTTTAAGCTGGACGAGTACCGGTCAAAAACCGGCCGCTGGGTCTACGTTAAGGGCGAGGTCACAGTTATCGTGGAAGGCCCGACACAGGCCAACAACGGCAACACATTAGTTACCGTTGAGGATTCTATCGTTTACTTCACAAAGCATCCTTCCGTGCCCGTGCCTTCGGGCTCGGCGGATAAGACGGCTCCCGCCGACACCGGCTCGGGAACGACATATTCATATGTCGCGAGTACGGAGATTAATGTGCAGGCTTATATCGCCCTGCTTGTAGAACTGGGATTTGTGAACGACACAAGCAAAACCGGCAGCGGCGTTTATGTTTATACAAAGAACGACGTAACCGTTACGCTGGACACGGTTGCCGTCAGCAATTATGTGCAGCTTAACGTCAAAACAGCTGTTCAGGCCACGGTTCCCACGGTGTTTTATCAGGACTTCCCCGATGTGCCCTCGCTGGCGGTTCCCTTCTATCAGCGCAACAGCATTGACGTTCCCGGCGGTTACGGCTTCGCTTATTGGTACCAGGTAATCACGGCCGAGACGATGGACAGTTATACAGCAATGCTTAAAAACATGGGTTATACGGTGACGGGCGATAATGTTGGCGGGTATACCTGCGTTAAGGGCGATACCACGGTGAAGATCGACCCGGTATCCGTCCGTGTAACCCGCACGAACGTAATAGTTCAAACAACGCCGCCGCCGCAGCTCACGTCGTTCTACGCCAGATACCCCAATGCCGTTCCCAACTTTGCCTTTGTGCTGATAGAACAATACCCCTTTGTTGAGGTTCAGCCGACGGCGGGCGGTACCGCAGGGGTTTGGAAGTATGAGCATATCGCGGAGGGCTTGGCCGGAGATACCAAGTTCGAGGGGTTTGTGAAAATGTACGAGGCCAGGCTGAAACTGGAGGGCTTTACGCTGGAGCCTATCAGCGGGATATATCTCAACAGCGATAAGGAAGTAGCTGTTTCGGTTGAGCATATCCCCACCGCCAACAGCACGGGGATTAAACATGTGTATATCGTTACGGTAAGCGAGCTGGGCGATTAAAGCAAAACAGTTGCTAGTTGAAAGTTGTTATGCGAGACAATACGCCCCGCCGCGTGCCTTAGGCGGGGCAACGTTTTTTCGCAACCTAAAAGGTTGCATAATTGGACATGCAACCTTTTTGGTTGCATAATAAGACACGCAACCTTTTTGGTTGCGTTATTCTGAATAATAAGGTATGATTATGCTCATAATGAAGAGAGAAGCAATATTATACAGAAGAGACATAAATTAAGGTGAAGTTATAATGAATAAAGAAACATACTGCGCTTTTATCGCGGATATTGTAGAATCCACGAAAATGAACGAAGAAAAAAGACGTAAAGTCCAAGAGAAGATACAAGATACAATAAATAACTTTAACGAAACCTACAAAGAGTCAATCGCCGCGCAAATATACTTCAGCGGGGGAGATCAGCTTCAGGCTTTATTCGAAAGCGTAAGCGTCGCGTATGCGTTTGCCTGCGCTTTTCGTGAAGAGCTGTTCCCGGTGGAGTTCCGCATAGGCTTGGGCGTCGGCGATTGGTCTTTGCGCTTCCCCGGGGACAATACAAACAAACAGGACGGCACATCGTATCATAACGCGCGTTCGGCCTATGAGTACGCGCATAAGACGGGCAAAAACATTATGCTTAAATCGGGCAGGGATGCCGACGCCTATATAAATGTTTTTGCTTCGCAGGAATACGCTATTTTTAACATGCAGTCAAACATGCAAAAAGAAGCTTTTAAAAAGTACAAAGAGATATGCCCGATAAAACCGGCGCCGCAGAAAACGGAAACGGGCATCATATCGGTTCATGTTGACAAAGTTTCGCAAGAGAGAATAGCGGAAGCGGTGGGTACAAGCCGCCAGAACGTGGGCAAGCTGTTAAAGAACGGCATGATACATGAACAGCGCGATTTGCAAGGCGCCATCGTATTAATGCTGTCAAGAATATTCGATGAAGGGAAGGGGATAAATTGAAATTCTTTCTGCTTTTGCTGGCGCATTTGCTTGGGGATTTTGTTTTTCAAACCTCGGCAATGGCTGTCAATAAAATGTATGATTTTCGTGCTTTTTTAAAGCATTGCGCGGTATATGCCGCCTTTATTTTTTTGGCGTTAATATGGTATGGTTCGATATTGCAAATATTAGCGCACGGAGCCATTATAACGCTTTCACATTTTTTGGTGGACATGCTGCGCTGCGGGATTCAAAAAAGGCCGAAGTATGAGAAAAAACGTGAGTTTCTATATTTTAACCTGGATCAGCTCATACATATCGCGGTTCTGATTCTTTTCTCTTTTTCGGCGCAGGAAGCAAATGGGCTGGGGAAAACCTTGACCGGCATATATATAGGACTGTTCGGCAACACAATGTTCCCGGCGTTAGTCATTGCAACGGCTTATTGTATTTGCCTCCATCCTGCGGGCATATTCATAAAAAAGGTTTTGATGAGGCTTGAATACCAAAAGGTTGATGATTCAAAAGAGAACATTCCGGGTTTTTTGATCGGAGTATTAGAGCGTTTATGCGTTCTTACATTGGCGCTGATAGGGCAATATACCGCTGTCTCGTTTGTTATAGCGGCAAAATCATTGGCAAGGATGAAACTGCTTGAAGAAAAAGAATTCGCTGAAAAATATCTTGTTGGGACATTAATCAGCGTGGTTATCGCAACTCTATGCGGTACGGCGGTAAACCTGATTATAAATTAAGGCTATCCAGACGGCTCATAATCCCTAAACTAATTTTTATTTTCTCTCTGTGCCTCTGTGCCTCCGTGTGAGAAAAAACATCCGGCTTGCAGGAGAGTCACGTGTTCCGCTGTTTTTAGTCTCTTCAATGCGATTTTTATTATTACACACAGAGGCACAGAGACACGGAGAAAAAGAGGCTAGGAGAAGAACTCAGCTTATTTAGCTATTATGAGGCAATTGGATAGTCATTTTATAAAAAGCCCGAATCCGTGAACCGGTTACTATATACACAAATCCGTCCTCACCATATCGGCGGCCTTCGAACCGCGTAATGTGGCAAGGAGCTTGAGCGCGAACTCAACGCTGAGGCCCGGGCCTTTCGCCGTTATGATTTTTCCGTCCACAGCGATGTTTGAGAGGCAGGGCTTCGCCCCGGTCATCCCGTCTTCCATGCCCGGATAGCAGACGGCTTCGCGGCCTTCCAGGAGGCCCAAAGCGCCTAGATACACCGGAGCGGCGCAGATGGCCGCAAGCCAGCCGCCCCGGGAGCTATGCTCCCGGATAAGGCGCGACAGGGCAGGGGAATCGAAATAGGACTTGTGTCCCGGCCCGCCGGGCAGGCATATCAAATCCAGCTCGGAGAGATCCGGTTCATCGTTATTGCCGTCCAAAACATCCTCCAGCAACCCGTCCGCCGTGACTGTGACGCCGTGGCTGCTGGCGACGGATAAGCGGCCTGTTATGGAAAGGGACAGCGTTTCAACCCCGCCCCTTCTAAGGATGTCCAGAGGCGCGACCGCCTCCATGTCCTCAAACCCCTCCGTCAGTATAACTATGGCTTCGGTTTTGGGCCTAGTTTCGCTCATATGATGTTTAGCACAAGGGCCGCGGCCATAAACACCGCTCCGCATATCTTTGTATACCGCTCCAGCTTGCCTTCCAGGGAGCGGCTCTTGTTCTTGTCCCAAAAGGTATCGCCCTGGCCCATGCCGACGACGCCGGCGGAAAGCCCCGCGCTGCGCTTCTTTTGCATGAGTATCATAATGTTAATGGCGACGCAGCATATAAAGGCGATAATGGAGAGAATAATAAACCAAATGCTCATCTTTGCACCTCCGAATGGTTTCACAGCCCATAAATGATATCACATATATCACCTATAAGCAACCTTAATTTTCACTTTTTTCGTTTCTTTTTGCATTCGTTTTTCTGCCGATAAGGCTGAACAGCTTGTTGCGGAAGATATACAGCAGCGCAAAAATGATGATGGAGACGGCGGTGACGACAATCAGCATTGTCGGGTCCCCCTCGATGATATGGGCGCCCATGTAGGTAGCCACAAGCATCGCGGGCAGCCGCCCGACGGCGGATATAATATGAAACCTGACCGTGTTAAACTTGGTAAGCCCGAAGACCCAGGGCAAAAAGTCCTTAGGGAACCCCGGCATGATGAACAGCCCCAGCAGCACCAGGGACGACGCGCTGCCCGCTACCTTGCTCTCGATCTTCTCCAGCGTCTCCACCTTCACGAAGAGAGAGACGATACGCTTGCCGAAGATACGCGAGATATGGAAGGAAATCAAGCTCCCGGCGAGGATGCCCAGCTCCGACATCAGCACGCCCCAGACCGTTCCGTAGATGACCCCGCCGACGAACTGCACCGCCGCCGCCGGGATTGCGGCGACGACGACCTGCAGGGCGTGCATCAGGATGAATATGATAATCCCGGCGCTGCCGTAGGACTGGATCATGTCCTTCATGTTCTCGGCTGCCGTGTCAATGCCGCCAGAAAAGCCGCCGAAGTTGGCGACATACTGCACCGTTATGAAAACCAGCAGGACGAGGAACAGCGCAACGGCCGCAATGCTTATAATATCGCGCTTTTCAACCTTGCGCTTTAAGATACTCCGTTTCATTTATCACCTGTTTGTCACAGCGCGTCGAAAACGCGCTGACCCTTTCGTAACAGATATAGCCATACCAAGCCGCTGAGAACCGCAAGGAACGCGGCGGAGGCGAATAACCCGGTTTCCATAGGAAGCCCGGATAAAGCGACGAACAGCCCGCAGCCTATCGCGGCCACGGTGTTGACTATCATCGATATTCCAACGCTGGCGCTTTGCTTAACGGCCTGAACGATATTGTTCCACTCCAGCTTAGGCACGAGCAGATTCGCGAAAAGGCCGAAAACGGCCGTAAAGACGCAAAGAGCGCAAAGAGCCAGCGCCATCGCGATGAACGGCACAAAACCCATCCCGGAGGTTAAATAAATAAGGATGCAGTTTATCAGCGTCAGCGGCCCCGTCATCGTCAGGGACATTAATATCTTACCCTTCGCGATGTCGGCAAACCGTATCGGGAGGCTCTTCAAGAGCCATAACGTCTTGCCCTCTACGGATATTGACGGCGCGGTTATGGAGCTCAACGCAATGCAGAAGGCCCCGACGGCCGCTGATATCAGCGCGTATAACCCTTCGCCGCCGGGCAGCTCCAAGACCCCGGCCACGGTGTCGAAACCCACCGCGATTACGGCGATATTATATATCGTGAATAGAATCATCCCAATGCCCGCGTTTAATACATAGACGTAAGAGGAAAAGAATCCCTTGATGTCTTTGATTACGAGGGCAGGTACGACGCCGGTGACGGAAACGCCGCCCAGCTTGAAGGACGAGCGGGTATGCCGTTCCCTGGAAGCCGCGTTTATCCTTGTATAGATTCGGGCCAGCAGAACCGAGGTTAAGCCCAGTACGGCGAAGGAGACGGCGGCGATCAATAGGCCCCATAACGGAGCGCCGGAGAGGGCTTTCGCGAACCACGAGACAGGCGGGTAAAAGTCCAGCCCGGAGGCCATGTTAATAACATCGGCGCTTAATTGGCCGGGATTAACCATGTTCATCGGCAGCACCATGCTGCCGATTATCACTATCACCATTAATATAATGTATAAAATCAATGTCACCGCGTTGGAGTATTTGAACCTGCTTCCAAGCCATACGACAGGGAAGGCGACAAGCGCCCCGGCGACCATCGGTATCAGCGGCATGATCATCAGCATGGCAATCGCGGCGGGATAGAATAAAAACCCCGCGCCTGACATAACGCCGTAAACCGCAATGCCGGGCAGCGTAATTAACATGCTGATACCCAGGCTCGAAATGTACATGGACAGGATTTTACTGGCAAGGATAGCCCCGGGCTTCACCGGCAGCGGTACCAGCAGATCGAAATCCCGCGAGGCGTACAAATGCCCCGGCGCCTTGTAGAAGCTCATAAACGCCGACCCGGCGCAGCAGGCCGCCGCGATAACGCCGAGCATCGTATCCAGCTGGCCGGCGCTTTGCAAGGCCTGAGCCATAAGAAAGTAGTACGATGTCACGGTGGCTAAGACGCCCGCGCCAACGGCGAGGACAAGCGCGGCGATGCCGATGTATTTTGCGATGTGCTTTGGCTTCGCGGATTTACTGCGCATGTTGCGCGTTATTCTGGCGATGCCGTAGCTGTTTGCCAGGTTGGCTTTAAGCATTACCCAGGTTTTATTCATGGCCTGCCAGCTCCATAAACAGATTTTCCAGGCTCTTGTCGGCGGTGACTTGGGCCGTGTCGCCGCTGACGGCCACCTTGCCGTCCTTGATAATCACGACGCGGTCGCAGAGCTTCTCCGCCACCTCTAGTATATGGGTGGAAAAGAAGACGGCGCCGCCGCGCTTGCACAGCTCACGGAGCTGCTCCTTGAGGATAAACGAGGCCTTAGGATCCAGCCCGACGAAGGGTTCGTCCAGTATAAGCAGCTCCGGCTCGCGCATAAGGGCCGCTATCAAAGCCAGCTTCTGCTTCATCCCGTGGGAGTAGGAGGAAACCAGGTCGCCCAGGTTATCTATAAGGCCCAGGATTTCCGCGTATTTGCGCAGGCCGCTTTCCCGCTTATCCTTGCTAATCCCGCAGACGTCCGCGATGAATTTAAGGTATTTAATGCCGGTCATATTCTCGTAAAGGTCTGGATTGTCGGGGATATAGGCGATGGCGGCTTTGCATTCCAGCGGATGGGCTTTGATGTCCAGCCCCTTTACCTTAATCTCCCCGGATTCGAACGAGAGTATCCCTGTCACGCATTTCATCGTCGTGGTTTTGCCCGCGCCGTTATGCCCGATAAAGCCGCATATCTCGCCCGGCGCGATATGCAGGGACAGCGAATCCACGGCCTTTTTCCCGTTCTTGTAGGTCTTTGTCAAATCCTTGATTGCCAGCATAGCCGCCCTCCCGGTTTTTACTGCTGATATATACGTAAATTATTGGGCGATTGTTTCGCTGTACGGCAAGATATACCGGTTAATAACATCCCAGATCCCGGGGCTCTCATAGCCCATGCGCCACGCGGCCACCCCGGCGAGGCTGTGCTGTACGGCCAGCTTGAGCTTTTCCTCCATAGAGCGGGCGTCCTCAAGCCATACTTTATTTAGGCCCGAGGTTCCGTTCTCCGTCGACGTGTACTCGGCGTAATAATGCGCTGTCACGGCGTCCCACTCAAACTCGGCCCCGTGATTCTCGAAGAGGCTGCGGGTATGATCCATCGACGCGTTGCTGGACGTGGTGACGGTTGCGCCCAGGGCGTTTGTTTCCTCACGCCAGCGCCGCACGAAGAAGGGTATGCCAAGAATCAGCTTCTCCGGCGGGACTTCCTCAAGGCTCGCCGTTATCCCGTTCCTGACGAAGTTTATCGAAGCATTAGGCCCGGCTATTTCATAGTTGTCCCAATGCTCGTCATAGCCCATCACGATAAGGAAGTCGCTGGTCTTGGCTATCTCCGCCCGGTTATAGTACATGTTCCACGGGGAAGGGACGTACATATCCACCGAAAGGACAAGGCCCCGCTCCTTTAACGGCGGATACAGCTCGCGCAGGAACTGGATATAATGCTTTGAGTCCGCTTCGCTCACCATCTCGAAGTCAATGTTTATCCCGTCCATCTCATAAGCCGCCGCGTACTCGATCAACGAGCGGACGACCTTCTCGCGCACTTCCGTGTTCGTAAGAATTGCGTTGGACATCTCGTAGCTGAAATTATCGGTGATGAGCCCCCAGACCTGCAAGCCCTGGGAATGGGCCCAGCGCGAATATTCAACGCTGCCGTAATCGATAATCGTGCCGTCCCGCTTGCTATCGTCAAACGAAAACCATGTGGGGGAAAGCACGTCCAGCCCCGGGGCCGTTTGCCGCGCCTCGGCGCTGCCGGAGGCTTCGGCGCTGCCGAATACCTGCCAGCCTATAACAATGCCGCCGGTTTCGGCGATGGGCGGCCTGTATGTGTCCGGCTCCCTGACCTTCCCCGGCTCGGTTATGATATCCCCGAGCTCTTCTTCAAGGACATAGCCCAGAACCCCGTCAACGCTACGCACCTTTATATAGGTTTCCCTCTCCGCCTCAACCGGCTCGCCGAAAACCAGTACCTCGGCGCCCGCCGCAAGGCTTTGATATATGGGCTCCTTTGGGCCTGGGGCGTAGCGCAGGCGGGCGGTTTCGGCGGTTATTACGGCGCGGCTCGTATCCTTGCCGTCGTAGACGTCGCGGACCGTGACGAGCTTTGGCCCGCCCGCAAAGGGATTGTATTCGATTTCCGTATTATAAAGCGTCCTGAGCAGGCCCTCCGGGATATAGGCCACGCCGTCCCGCTCATATATGGGGTGCTCAAGGAAGGCTGTGGAATAAAAGTTTATCGTATACTCCGCCTGGCCGGCGCTGAATTTATACACCCGCTCGCCGTTCGTGACGGTCAGCCGCCCTGACCAGGGCTCCCAGAACAAATAGGGGTCTATATATTCGGCTACATAGTCATGGGGGATGTACAGGACCCCGCCGGTGTACTCCGGCGGCGCGGCCCGCCGCAGCGTCTCGCCGCCCGTCACGATGGCGTATGCCTCGGGGTCAAGGTCTGTATGATAGTCGTAGAAAGCGGCGTAGCGGTTGCGTTCCTCGCGGTCCTTGCGGGCGAGGGAGATAAACACGGCTGCCACCGCCGCCGCGCATATGGCGAATATCACAAATATCGCGACGATTTGCATTCCGCCTCTTGCCCGGTTTTGGCGCATAGCTTAACACCCCATCTTGGTATGAATGAATAATGAAAAATGAACAGTAAACTAATTTTTATTTTCTCTCTGTGCCTCTGTGCCTCCGTGTGAGAAAAAAACATCAGGCTTGCAGGGGAGTCCCGTGTGCCGCTGTTTTTAGTCTTTTCCATGCGATTTTTTATTATTTCACACAGAGGCACAGAGACACGGAGGAAAAGAGGTTAGGATAAGAACTCAGCACCCCATCTTGATATAATACTCGTTGACGTATTGCCATATCTTATCCTGCGCGGGCATGTTCCTGCCGTTCACAAGGCCGTACAGCTCGCGCATTGCCTGTACGTCGCCGTTCTTGTAATATATGTCGGCGAGCATAGTAAAGGTCTTGCTTGTTTCGGCCCCGGCGGTTACGGCGTGGTACAATACGCGCTCCGCCCCGGCTTCGTCCCCCTCTTCGAGAAGGGCCTCGGCCCAGCCGTTTAAAGCGTAGATATAGGTAAAGAAATTCTCCTCATACTCCGATATAATCTCTATATTGACGGTGCCGTACTTGAACTTCAGCTCGGTGTTCGTCATCGGGGCGGGCAGGCGGATCATCTTCTTCTGGGCGCGCTTCAGCGCCTCCCGCTGACGGCGGAGCGCCGGGCTGTCCTCCGCGCCGTCGTCGGCCCTTACCGGAAGGCCGGACAGGCCGGGGACAAAGTATAGCTCGGGTTCGATTTCCTTGCTCTTAACCGCGTTGGCCGCGATCTCTTCCTTCACGTAATCCTCAAACTCCTTGCCGTAGCCTTTATTGCGGAAGTGCTTGAGGATGATGAAGCCGATGGACAGCGAGACGACGAGTATCAGTATGGGCATTGATATTCCTCCTAGCTCCTAGTGCCTAGCTACTAGATTATATCTTATATCAACGCAAAATAAAAGATTATGTTTTTTCGGGTTTTATGTTATAATGCAGATGTATACTTAATCATCGGGGGTAAATATGAGAAGGCTATCGAAAAAGATTATTTTTTATATAACCGCGTTCGCGATAGGTTTTGGGGCGCTTAACTATTATTTTATCCCGCCGGTGCGGGTATACGCGGCGGAATCGGGCACGCTGGAAATGGAACGCTCGATGACCGCAGGCACCACGGCAGGGCCTGCCCTGCCGGACGACAGCACCGTGGAGAACGCGCTTAACCTTACGATGACATTGGACGATGATGTCCTGGGAGACTACATCATAATACCTTTCGATACGGGCCGGGTCATCAGGGCCGACTTCATAAAAGGCCCTCCAAGCGTTACCCCGCAGCTGCATGTTGACTTTAACATTTACCCGTCGGTGGCTGCCGCTAAAGCGGGCACTGGCGCGGTCGCGGAGGCGTTTGCGGATCCTTATTATCAGCTGTGGCGCCCCGACGCGGGCGGCAGCTGGGTGGCCAGAGACAATGTGTCCCCCGCCGCGCTGGCGCCGGGGATTGTGCTGGACGAAGACGCCGCGGGTGATAGGTATGACAACCCGAGGTTCACGATTACGCTGGCCGATGGGTTTTCCACATTCGGCGGCCTTTCGCTCAGGTATTTAAACAACTACGACGTGCATATACGCTGGGATCACAGCGACAATGAGGATACGGTGAGGCTCTCCCTCAACAGGCTCGCGAAAGGGCGCGTGTACACGGCCTGGTTCGGCGACTTACCAAATATCGCGGGATTGGATCCTGCTGATTTCGCCGCCAACACCGCAAACGGCGTCATAACGAAGTACGGCTTTAACGGTATAAACATGAGCACGTTCAAGGCAGTGCCATACGCGAAGGATTATCCCCATGACAACGATTATAGATATGAAAAGGACGCGGGTATAGCCGAGTGGTACGGGAATGACGACAATCACTACCTGCTGCATTATGACGAGGAGCAGAACCCGGAAACGGGCGCTTATGACAACAGTTATATGGATTTGGGCCCTGAGCTGGACCCGGCCCAGCCCTCAACCTCGGCCCTGGAAAACCGCGTGGAGATATCTTTCGAACTGCCCAAGTCCTGGGATGACGCCGATGGCGGGTTTACCAGGGAAATGTCCGAGGTTTCGGAGGACGAGTACGATATGACAATCCGGTTCTTGCTTGAGCGCAATATACAGGCCGGAGGAAGGTATAATCCGGGCACTACGGTGGTTATCGACAGGATTGGCGCAAACGGCGCGTATGACGTCGTCAACCCCGGAGATGACTATACTATTGATTATACTCAGGGCGAAGGGGCCGCCGTCGTAGCCGACCCCAAAGAGCAGGAAGGCCCGGCCAACGAGGGTTTCAGCGTGGCGGGCAACGTCGTTAAGTTTACGATAACCGACACAAGGAGCGGCGGCAACGATGTTCCGCTGCCCGCGAGCACGATGTTCAACGAATGCCAGATCGCCGTCGTAGGCCCGGACGACCCCAGCGCCAACCCGAACGACCCGAAGATTGACAACGCCGAGAACCAGGCCGTGCCGCCAAATATCGTTTATACCTACGCTTCCTATACCGGGCCTTTGTATATAAACGACGGGTACTACCTGACGATTGACGCGTACAGGGAGTTTAACTCGCAGTCAACCGCCAGCCCCAACTATGTGGACGGCTTCTTTGGCATTATCGACTCGTTCTCGGCAAACAACCCCAATGACGTGAACGGCGAAATTACCGTGGAGTTTGACAAGGAGGTCAATACCACCGGAAGGGTGACTTTGCCGGTGCCCGCCTCGGAGATAAACGAGAACTCCACCCAGGCGATATACGAGCGGATATACTTCCGGCAAGGCACGGAGTCTGACCGGCTGTGGCAGCAGAAGCTGCGCGTAAAGCCGTCGCTATTCGATATAAAGATAGGCGCGCCGCGCAACTTCCGCTACTATTACGAACCCCATAAAATGGACCCGACTTGGCCCCCAGGCACCGACAGCGGCGCGGACACCGGCGTCGCCGTGCCGTACAGCGACGTTACGCTGTACCTGGCCTGGGACATCGCGACATACGGCGTGATACAGGATTTGCTGGAGATGTCGCCCGACGGGACGCTGGACGTCGATTTCGATTTGATGAAAAGCGAGCAGCCCGTGACAGGCGGCAGTTCGGAGGCTTTTGCCAGCCTCGGCGTAAGGTTTACCTGGGTGAAGGACGGGGATGCCGGGGCGGGAACGGTGACGGCCGAAATTGTACGTACCAGCGATGAGATACTTGAGTTCGAAATCGGCACGAAGATGATGCCGCCGCGCTGGAGGAAGGATGAAAACGGCAATATATTCGCGATAGAGGCTGGCGCCACGGAGCGGCCGGTTTTAAGGAACGATCCCGTCGGGATACAGGTTGACGTCAAGGTCGGGGCCGAGCACGGCGAGCTGGCGGGCACCGAGTTTTCTCAGGGCTTTAAGTTCACCTACCCCAACATATACTTCCTGCATGCCGTAGCCAAAACAAGCCAGCAAGTGATCGGCGGCGCTTCCAATATAAGAGACCTTACGCTGGATGATTACGGCGTCTCCGCCATAATGCCGCCGCAGAACATTGAAATCTTCAGCGACTGGACTGCTGAGGACGCGCCTGAGCCCGTTTCGGCGAAGCTGAGGTTCCGCGCCCCGTATAAAGCCCTGAGGGATTATGTTCAGGACAGGCAAAGCCTTGACCCGGCGCTAAAGGACGCGGTGCCGATAACCACGTTCACGCTGGTGATTACCCAGGACGAGAGCAAGATACTCCAGTTCAACGACGGGCTTAACGACTGGAATGAGGCTGGCACCGGGGTGCCGCTGACGGCGGCGGCTGACCCGATACCGGGCCTGCCCCTCTATTTCTACTCGTCGGAGCGCGTGCTGGGGGACAATGAGTTCAACATAGCCGAAGTCCCCGGGGACGGCAGGGCCCCGTCAATACTGAGCGCCCTGCGCAGCAATGACGGGATCGTCGGGATTGTCGACTTCCCCAGGCTCCACAACGAGATTTATGTAGACGGCGGCGGCAGCCCGGTATCCGACGCAAGCCTTATAGCCGGGCTTGACCGGGATTACCCGTCCGACAGTATCGAAAGCTTTTATGAAATACTGGGCCTGGACAAGAATCAGCAGTATTATACCGCCATGTTCACCACCGTGACGTTTTTCTGGCCCGGCAACGCCGAGCAGGAGATCATAAGGGAGTATTATTCGCAGCTGACAGGGATACGCGCCTTTACCACCGCGAACGATTTAATGCCGGTAGACCCGAACGAGGAGCGGCCGGACGGCCCGGTGTTCCTTCCCCCCAGGGAAGAAGACCCCGAAGCGGGTATCGAGGGGGACGTCAAGGACTTTGAGGTGAGGCTCCGCTGGGAGGACGTCGAGCGGCCGGAGGAAAGAGACGGCTATTATATCGACTACGAGATCATACGCACAGCGGCGCAGATCGATCCCCTGAGATTGACCGATAATTTGGGCGCGTTCCCCAATTTCTTTAATAACGCGGATTTTATTGATCCGAGGGACAGCACAAGGACGGCCTTCCGCTGGCACAGGGGGAGCGGGATAACCGAGCGGTATGACCCTCGCGGCGGAGCCTGGGGCCGGGACGCCAATGTGAACATCGGGCCTGAGGAAGACGGGTTATTCTACCTTACGGACCGCACCGTGACGCCCAACTCCATCTACTTCTACTACATCCGCGCCGTAAAGAAATTAAGGGTAAGCGGCGAGGAAGTGGGTTATTCCCCCTGGAGCGGCATCAGCGTAACGACTAAGCAAATACAAAAACCGCAGAACCTGGAGGTTTTGCTGGACGAATCCATATATGAATATGACCTCAAAACCGAGGCCATTATACGCTTCGAGGCCTATGTGCCCAATCTGGGCGCGCTGCATAATTCAACCTTCCTCGACCTGAGCGTCAGGAAGGGCATGGAAGAATGGAGCGAAGCCGAGCAGATGATGCCCGGGGGCTTCCTTGAGATACAACCGGCGGAGCGGGAAGGGTGGCACATATTCACTTACCGCGTTATGGGCCTCGAGCCCTCCGCCGACTACGCCTTCCGCGTAAGGCTGCGGATGGTGTCCGAGGTGCTGATAACGGACGAAAACGGAAACGAGCAGCGGATGGTGCAGAGCTCCGAGTGGAGCGACCCCGCCTATACCCGCACGGAGTATGACAACGAAGCCAATGAACAGCAGCATGACATCGATTCGTGGATAAAGTTCCTGCGCGAGGACGTGTGGGCGGAGCTGCGCGGGCTTTACTGGCCCGTCAACCTGTCCGGCTCCCAGGCGACGCTGCTGTACAGGCCTTCGATGATGAATATGCTCTTTAACACCCCGGATTCCCAGGTTTACCTGTACAACCAGTTCGAGCGGCCCGCCAGCCGCCTTACCGTATACCTCCCCGCCGGGATCGTGAGGCAGGCGGATATTGCCTATAAGTCGTTCATTATACGCAACGGCGCGTTAGAGACCGTTATACCGATGAACACCCTCACGGAAGACATAGCCGGGATATCGGACGCGCTGGGCGATATCAAGGCCCATAACGCCGAGGACTATTATATCAGGCTTACGCTGGATTATCAGGTATATACAGGCAGCGTCGACAATTACGACCTGGCGGAGCGGTTCTGCGTAATCCGCGCCGAGGCGGTTTCGGCCACGGTTTCGGCCCAAGCGACGGACAGCGGGATACGGGGCCTTGTGGAGGGGAAGCTGGGCGAGGAAGGCTTCTTCGACGCCCCGGAGGCGCAGCTGAAGGCGATGATGGATCAGCAGAGGGATCAGCAGGAGATAGCGGCGTATATCTACGGCTTCGCCTCAAGCGTCGTCTCCAGCCTGATGACGCAGGCGAACGCAGACCTTGCCGCCTCGCTGCGCCAGGCATGGAACATCCCCGAATTTAACGGGCCGTTCCTGCACGGATTGATCAACAACGACCTCCAAGCCGTGATTTTGGGCTATTTCAGCGACGGAGGGGCTTATTACCCGGTAGACACGGTTAATTATAAAGGCGGGCAAGCGGTGAGGGTGTTTAACCAGGGGCAAGTCCTCTTCACGATTCACGGGGCTATGAGCGGCGTTCCCGGCCTTGCCGAGGGCGTTGAGTACCCGGGAGGCATGGCCGAGGTTATAACGAAGTACGGCCTTTCCGATATACTGGACGGCGGCGCGAGCCTGAACGTCACGGCCGGCCTGGGCTCCGCGATGGGCATAATCGCCCGTGTAGCCGGGGCCGCCGGAGGCGAGGACGGGGTAGGGTGGATGCGCGAAAACGGGTATTCCATTGCCGGCAAGACCGCCGCGTCGTACCTCACTTACCAGGAATCCGCCTATCTGCTGATGGGCCTTTACGAGATTCAAACCGGCACCGGCGCGAACGCGGTGCGGATACGCGATTACACCGTCACCGCCGCCATCCCGGGCATTGACGATAAATATTTGCAAAGCGTGCGGGCCGCCTTCGAGCTGGGCGTCTTCACCGACCCCGGCCTGAAGCCTAAAGACAACGTGAGCGTTATGGCCCTGCTGGACATGATAAGCAGATTGAACGCGAAAATGGGGCTTTGACGCTCCGCCGCAGACGGCGGGGCGAGGTTAGAGGTTAGAGGTAATAGGGATAACTGTTCGTAGGGGCGGCGTCATGCCGCCCGCAGGTGCAGAACAGTCACGGATTACCAATCAAAAGAATCCGGCAGCGGGCGGCAAACCGGCGCAAAATCGCACCTACTTAATCGCACCTACTTTGACGCCGCCCCAACGAAGGCATGACGGGCCAACACAGCGGGCGGCATGACGCCGCCCCTACGCCAGGCTTCAAGCGGCGAATAACCGTAGGGGCGACCATTGGTCGCCCGCAATGACGGGTAACGCCAGGGGATCCCGGGTCAAGCCCGGGAGACGTGCTACACCAACCGTCATTGCGGGCTTGACCCGCAATCTCTTGGGATCGAGAAATAAGTAATAGGTAAAAACGCGGGAGGCTGTTATAGTGAAGAAATGTACAATCAAGATGATTTGGGATAATGGCGTGTGGTATACGAAGCCTGTGGGCGACCTGGGGTTTGGATTAACGCTGGAGCACGGTTCCTTTGACGCCCTTGTCGAAAGGGTAAAGATAGCTGTTCCTGAAATGTATGAGGAGTGTTTTGGCTATAAAGGAGATATAGAGATAGCCTTTGAATAAATTCGCAAGCGAGGGGACTGTTTATGAAGAAACTCCGTAAACCCGTATCAATCATCATAGCGGCGGCATTGGCGCTTATCCTTCTAACGTCTGTGTTTCGCGAAGAGGTCTTGGCCCATACCCAGAACGCGGTAACCGGCGCGCAAATGTACGCCGAGCCCGGCGGGGGAACAACGGGCAGCTACAATCTGCGCTTCCAGTGGCCGAAACCGGTAAACGGCCCTGCGACAGTGCCTGAGCATGACCCCCCCGACGGCAGCACGGGAGGGTATGAGCTGCTGTACGCCCAGGGTTCCACCACGGCCTTGAACCCGGTTCCCATCGATCCGGATCCCCCTATCGACAGCGCGGCCGCGTTTGAAGGCGTCGTCGATACCGCGATAAACGCTATGCCGCTGGCCCCCGGTTCGCTTTACGTGTTCCGCGCCCAGCCGTTCCATACCCATCTTACGCCTTTCATCGACGCCAACGGCAACCCACAGGTAAGACGCGATACGATAATACCCCAAACCGGCATAAAGGATATGCTGTTCCTTACCGACATACGCGTGACGGGATCGGGCAGCGGCAATTCGATTACCGTAAACTGGGATAATCCCCTCCTTAACAACGATGACTTCTTCGACAGCTGGGAGATACGCTACGGCGTCACCGGCGGGCGCGCCACGACGGTAAGCCCGAACGTTTTGACCGAAGACCTGATCGGCTCCGGCACCAACAGGCTCTCATACGTAATCACCGACAGCAGCATAATACCCGGAAGGTCATATACGGTAACGGTGGAGCCGCTGCTTAACGGGCAGCGGATAAGGCGGGAAAACACGCAAATGCTGTACCCTGTGCCTCAGGACGAGCGCTTTTCGTGTATAGCCTTCTCTCCCCTTAGCGGCGGCGGAGACGGTGAATACAGAGTATCCGGCATCCGTTTGGACATGGAGCTGCGGATTAACATGGATATCTCCACAGGCGAGAGCGGGCTTATGACCGAGCTGTCCTGGGACAGCCTGGCGGGCGGCGGTATCAGCGTCGATGACTTAAAGATTCTCTACAGCGAGAACAAGGCCGACCTGGAAGCGTTTTACAACTATATCTACGGCCTGGGCCCGGAGGTTCCGCAGCCCCGGGACTTGGGCGTTATTTCGGGTAACATTCAAACCATCAACAAGTTTCTTACCCCTTCGCCCGGGGAAACGATGTATTACATGCTATGGGTGACGTTTGAGGACGGCGGGGTGGAGGGCGATGTCCTGTCCAATATAGTGTCCTATGACCCTTCGTCGACCCCATTTAAACCCAACGCGCCGATGATACGCGACTTCAGCCATTTCGAGACCGACGGCGGTTTGGCGCTTAATGTCACCTGGGACGCCTTTTTACGCAACCCCTACGGGGACGAGGAACCCACGACGACGGACGGCAAGTATCTGGATCTGGGGGTGGAGTACGCTATCTTTGTCGCGGACGAGTACGCGACGCTGGAGCGCATAGCCGCCGACCCCAATAACGCGGAGCAAAGCGTAAACGGCAGATATCTCCAGGCTGGCCCCGGCAGCTTTACCTTTGACGACCGGGAATATACGTATAGCCAGACGATAGGCGAGACGGAGCCTCAAGTGTGGTCTTTGGTAAACGGGGAATTAACGCAGGTTCCCGTAACCGAGAACAAGATATATTATGTAAGGGTTATCGCGAGGCAGTTTAACCTCACGACAAACGAGCCTGTCAGAGAAAACACCGCGTCGGCCGACGCTTCGTGGTTCGTCCCCGCTAAGGGGATAGACGCCAACCCCGTCATGCTCTCAAAGCCGCCGCTGCGCGTTGACAGCAGCACGGCGGATACGATAACCGCCGAGTGGGATCTACAGTACTATGAAGCCTACAACAAGGCCGACAACACCTGGTACAGCCGCGTCGGCTACGACGGGGCGAAGCTGGTGTTCGGCCCGGATATATCAAACCAGCACAGGCCGGTAGACCTGGTTAAATTAAGCGGTTTTGAAATGAACGGCGATGTTCAGAAAGCTAAAGACAAGCTGCGCGAATTGCTGGGGCTCGGCCAGAATGATATTAACGATCTGGCTCTGCGGTATGTGGATTACACCGCGAGGAACGGGCATGACGACGTAAAGTTCGCAATGCACTGGGTACCGCTGTACAGCGAGGCGTTCGCCGCGTTTAACGGCGATGTGGACGCGTATGCCCAATCGATTTGGGGTACTGATGCCTGGGGAGCGGATGGCGCAGGGGGGATAAAGCCCGTGGAGGATCCAAACTACGCGCAAAACGCCCCCAGCATGAGGTACACAATCACAGGCCTTCCGGCGAACGACAGCCAGAGCGTTCCGTACCTGATTATACTGTGGCCCTATGTGACCGACGATATCAAAGCCCTGTCCCCTTCCAATGTCATAGGGTATACGGTGCCAGCCAGGGGGCCGCTGGATGTTCAGCCTATCGTACCGGCGCTGGAGGCGGTGGAGGCATTCGAGACGTCGCTTGCTGTCAAATGGCCTTATAACGAGGAATTGAAATACGAGCTGAGGTACTCGGAGCTGTTATCGGATTATCCCGAAGGAGGGAACCTTATACCGGACGGGGATATAGAGCGGGACGTCAGGGACGGCTACATTTATTATACAATAGAAAACCTGTTCCCCGAGACCACATACTATATTTGGATACGCTCCTACGCGGAAAACGAAGGCGGGCGCATTGATTCCGGCTGGAGCGGCGCCCTTACAATGCGCACGCTGGAGCTGACCCCGCCGCCGCCGCCGCGCGGCCTGGGCCTTGTGGGCGACAACAGCCTGGACATCATCAACAAGCAGCGTGAGCCGTCGGAGGAGGAGGGGCCTCTCCTGAAGGTTGACGAGAATTACGCGATCCTCGAATGGCTTAGGGTGAGCGGAGACGAAGGAAGCCCGGAGGGCGCCGCCGATGAGGGCGCTGAAGAAGGCCCTGTTGGGCAAGAAGCCTCGGGGAGGCCGCTTACGATACAGGATAATCCTATCAACTCCTATATCGTGCAGTTTAGCGGGCTGGAGGTAAACACGTCCTATTACGCCAGGGTTAAAACCGTTCTGACCGTTACAAAAGGCGGGACGAACGGCGCAAGCGCAAGGAGTTATCAATATGTTATTCAGCTCTCTAAATACGAGGATTTTTCGGATGCTTCCGAGATAATTGAGGTGACGGTCCCCGGTTCGCCGGAGGGCGAGGGCGGCGAGGCCGAAAGCGCTTTAACAAAGGAGTCGGCATGGAGCGATGTCGTGCATATATATACCGCAATGGGCACCGGCGAGTACGACGCGAATGTGGACCCGCAGACATACCCGCTGCCGGACGAGGATTTCGAGCTGATATACGACAGGAACACAAATACGCTGACATACCGTTTCAGGTCTGACGGGGAGGACGCCGCCGGTGTGCGCGACAACGGCGTGGACAACCGTTTCATCAACAGGCTTATCGCAAGCAGGACATATGACTATACCGTTGACCTTTCGACATATAACGGCATAATCCCCAAGCGGCGCGTTCTGGAGCTGCCGTACTCCGTCTACGGCGCGATGGCAGACCGCCATATCTCGACGACCGTGATCTGCGGCGACACCACTTACAGCCTGCCCGCCCAGTTTATGAACGGGCCGGAGGTTTGGGCGATTACGGGCTACGGATACGGCGCGGTCATTCAAGTCATCGCCGAGGACGCCCCGGCAGGGCTGCCCGGCATAGACCTTGCGTCGGAGACCTACGCCGCCAATCCCCAGCGGCTTACCCTCAGGGTGACAGTGGGTACGAGGGCGGCAGACCTTGAGAAGACTGTCGTCCCGATTGGCGTTACGCAGACCTTGAAGGACACCGGGCTATTCGCCCGCAACATAGCGGCGATCGGGTACACCCAAAGCGCGGGCAGATGGGCCGTGAACGAGCATACGCAGAACGTGCCGGAGGGAACCGTAACCCAAATGACCCAGGACATAGGGAGCTACGCCGTTGTGGCGAGGCAGGCCCCCAGGGCCCTTACGGCCGACGCGGGCGTTTCCGCCGCTATAGCGAACGTGAATAAAAGAATGGCCTTGAGCGGCCTTGAATACTACGATCAAAACGCGGATGTCTCCTCAAGCCAGTTTAACAAGCTGGTGGCCGCCGTTGCGAAGTCCAGCCCCGCCGTCAGGATAACGGATCAGCTGACCCCCGGCGAGTACAGCTCGCTGGCCAAGTCCGCAATGCTCGCCGCCGACAGCGACGCGCTGCTGCGCGAAGAGGCCGTCCCGATACTGGTGAAGCTGTACGAGCTGAAGATCAAGGAGCAGATAAAGGAATACACGCCGCTGGTGGAAACCCGTTACTTGGACATCCTTGCCGCCGCCCCGCAGTACCAGCCCGGCCTGTTAAAAGCGGCAGACCTGGGCCTTTTGGACGGCGGCGTCAACGCGGCAAGGCCAAAGGACGCCATAACCTTCGGGGAGCTGATTAAAATGGTGGATTTGATAATGCAGTACAGCGAATAAAGAAGAGGACAGTGTAGGGGCGGCGTAATGCCGCCCGTTGGAGCCTGGAGCCTGGATGATTACTTGTAAAAAGGACGGCGGCCGGTTTTCGTAGGGGCGGCGTAATGCCGCCCCTACGAACCGTCATTGCGGGGTTCGTCATTGCGGGCCTTGACCCGCAATCCCCAGTGTAGGGGCGGCGTAATGCCGCCCGTTCTGTTAAGTTGACGACATTGGGTTTACATTCGTAGGGGCGATGTCACGGCCTTTGACCGCGAATGAATAATGAAAAATGAACAGTGAAAAATGAAAATCGCAATGACGGGGGATTGCGGGTCAAGCCCGCAATGACGGGCGGTCGCAAATGTTATGGGATTGCGGGTCAAGCCCGCAATGACGGTTTGGTCGCCAATGTTATGGGATCCCGGATCAAGCCCGGGACGGGTCAAGCCCGCAATGACAGGGGATTGCGGGTCAAGCCCGCAATGACGGTCGGCTGTGACGCCGCGCCTACTTTAACGCCGCCCCTACGAAAACCGGACGCCGTCCTTTTTTGCAAGTAACTATCCAGGCTCCAGGTTCCAGGCTCTAGGCTCCAACGGGCGGCATGACGCCGCCCCTACGAAAACCGGCCGCCGCCTTTTTTGCAAGTAACTATCCAGGTTCCAGGCTCCAGGCTCCAGGCTCCAGGCTCCAGGTTCCAGGCTCCAGCAGGCGGCATGACGCCGCCCCTACTTATGCTGCGAACAGCATTTTTTTAAAAATGCTATAATATTTTCCCGCCCGGTGACGATAATAGGAGTGAAGGTTCATTGGAGGTGTCGTTATGAATGTAAACCGTATCAGCCATGTGATGGAAGCGTATCACGCCGGGGCGCGCAAGCCTGTTCCGGGCGCGAGGAAGACCGGCACGGGCCGCGACGAGGTCAGTATCTCCCGCGAGGGCCGCGTTTTTGAAATCGCGAAGAAGGCCGCGCAGTCCGTTCCCGAGGTGCGGGAAGACAGGGTGGCCGCGCTGGCGAAGAAGATCGAGAGCGGGAACTACAGCGTGCCCGCCGCTTCCGTCGTGGCGAAGCTCCTTATCTGATATGGCCGGGCTTATCAACGAATTAATGGACGTCCTGACGGACATGTCCGGCCATATCGCGGAGCTGTGCGTGCTCTCGAGGGAGAAAAAAGAGGTAATAATCAAAAACGATACCGACGCGCTGAAGGCCATCACCGGCACGGAGAACACGGTCGTCGGCAAGTACCAGAAGACCGAGAAGCGGACGCAGGCCCTGCTTGCGGACATCGCGGCGGTGCTGGGCCGGGAGGCGGGCGGGTTCACGCTGTCCCGCCTGGGCGAGATGATTAAGCCGCAAAACGATTACCCGGCGTATATGGAGATATACCGGGGGTTTGAAAAGGGCCTGCACGAGCTGAAGGCCCTGAACGACCAAAACGGCGTGCTCCTTACGAACGCGCTGGATTATATAGACTATTCGATGAACGTCATACGCTCGTCCTTCGGGGCGGACGGCGACATAATGCTGGATACAAGAAATTAACTTACATTCATCACATCTCAACGGATTGATATTTCTGTGAACGGATTCTACAAAGCCGGGGGATTCCTTTGAGCAGTTTCAGAACGCTTAACACCGCCGTTTCGGGCCTTAACGTCGCGCAGGCGAACCTGTATGTGACCGGGCACAACATGGCCAACGTAAACACTTACGGATACAGCCGCCAAAGCATAATCCAAGCCGACGAGTTCTACAACAACATCGGGATGAACCACACCGGGAGCCTCCAGGTCGGCTTGGGCTCAAACGTCCAGTCCCTGCGCCAGATCCGCGACAAGTATTTGGATAAGTCTTACCGAACCAGCGCCGCCACGCTGGGGTTTTATAATGTCAAATATAACGTGGGCGTAAGCATAGAGAACATACTGGGCGAGATGGAGGGCGAATACAAGTTCCAAAGCGTCCTTCAAGACTTAAAGAATTCGCTACAGGAACTGAGCATAGACCCAAGCAGCATAGCCACCCGGCTGGATTTCCTTGAAACCTGCAAGGTCTTCCTGGCCAAAGCCGACGACACCTATAAAAACCTGGTGGAAGAGCAGAACCGCGCCAACGACGCGGTTATCGAGATGACGAAGCGCTGCAACGAGCTGCTGGACGAGATTGCCGAGACCAGCAAGCTGATAGCCGCCAACGAGATAGCCGGGGACAACGCCAACGACTACCGCGACACCCGCAACCTGGCCCTGGACGAGCTGGCGGGATACCTGGGCATAACATACGAGTTCAACTCAAACGGCCAGGTGGACATCTTCTGCGAAGGGGCCGCGATCATGTCCAACGGCGCGCCGACGTATCTTGGGCTGCGCTACTGCACAAGGGACACGAACCTGGTTGAGGTCATACTCACGTCCGAGGAACGGATTTTGAATTACGACGAGGAAGCGAAGCTCCTCTTCGAGTATCATACCGATATCTCCAGTAAGGCGAACAACGACGGCGGGTCTTTGAAGGGCCTCATTGTGGCCAGGGGGTTAAGCCATAACAACTGGAGCGACACGCCGGAGATTATGGAAGAACGGTGCCGGAGGGAACTGGAGGATTGGGGAATAAATTTCGGGGTGGCTGCGTTCCCGCCGACGCAGGCCGATTTGGCCGCGCTTCCGGCCGACGACAGGCGCGAGGCGGAGATCGTAATGCTCCAGTATCAGCGCGACATATTCAACTACAACAACTGCACGGTTCCGGAGGCCCAGCGCAGGCTGGACGACCTGGTTCACGACGTGGTGGTTATGATTAACGACACGTTCGCCCCGAGGACGGAACCGGATTATGACGGAGACCCGCCTGAATTCGATAAAACCACGCTGCCGCCGCCTTACGGCGCCGTTTACCCTTATGATTTGCTGGGCGGCAACGATAAGTATGTGCCGGTGTTCGTGCGCAAGAGCTCATTGCACCCGTCCGGCGCAGACGGCATAGATATTAAAGACGAAAACATCTACGGCACCGACGCCGAGGATTACTACTCGCTCTTCACGATAGGCAACCTGACGCTCAACCCGCTGTTCAACAGCTCCGAGGGCTATAACTACCTCACCCTCTCCGCCAACGGCGACGAGAGCGACAACCGGCTGGTTATGGACGTTATCCACAAATGGCAGGGCCTGACGGACCCTGTGACCGGCGAGAAAGCCCCCAGCGTAGACCAGATTTACGACAAGATCGTAACCGACATCGGGATAGACAACAACGAATGCAGGAAGGTCAGCGAGTCCGAGCAGGAAATAATCAACCAGTGGGATAACGACAGGCAGCAGATTATGGGCGTCGCGATGGACGAGGAGCTGACGAACATGATGAAGTTCCACCACGCTTACAACGCCGCGGCCAGGCTGTTTAACTATATCGATTCCATGCTGGATAAGATTATCAACGGCACGGGAAGGGTGGGGTTGTAATATGAGGTCGTCGTTCTTTGAGCTGCATGTGGCCGTAACGGGGATAATGACGTCCAGGGCGGCCCTGGAAACCGTGTCGCACAACACCGCCAACGCCGCCACCAAAGGATATTCGCGCCAGATAGCCAACATAAGGGCCACTACGCCGCTGTCGCTCTACAGCGGGCGCGGCATGGTGGGGACGGGTTCCGAGGTGTACTCGGTCACCCAGGTGCGCGACGTCTATCTGGACAGGAAATACTGGAACACCTCGGCCACGCTGGGCGAGTATTCCACAAAGCGCACGCAGCTGCGCCTTAACGAAACCATCTTGCAGGAAATGGAAGGCACCGGGCTTACGACGCAGTTCAACCGCTTCTTCAACGTTATGCAGGACCTGGTGACGAACTCCGGGGACGTGACGTTCCGCACGAACGTCGTAATGCAGGCGGATTCGCTGACCGCGTTCTTCAAAGACACCTACGACGCGTTCCTTAAACAGCAGAGCGACATCAACGACGAAGTCCGCGCGATGGTAAGCATAATCAACAGCATAGGGGTTCAAATCCATACCCTTAACGAGAAGATACGCATAAGCGAGGCCGTGGGCGACCATGCCAACGACCTGAGGGATCAGCGGGCCCTTCTTGTCGACGAGCTGTCCAAATACGTGAACGTGGACGCCTACGAGGAAGACAAGGGCTTTGCCGACAAACGCTATTATGTTAAGATAAACGGGCAGGATTTCGTGATGAACAACAACCTGCGCCAGCTCTACTGCGCCGAGCGCAGGCTGGAGCCCGGCGCCGCGAACTCCGCCGACCACGCCTACCGCAACGCCGACGACAAGGACGGGCTGTTCGACATATTCTGGGGCGACCCGAACGGCGGGCATATCTGGGGCGATACGGTGTTCGACATCTACAGCCCCACGCTCACCGGCGAGCTGAAGGGCCTTATCGACGTCAGGGACGGCAACGGCGCGCAGTTCGCGAAGCTCACCGGCGATAACATCTTATATCAAACCAACGCCGCCGGGGCAAGGACGCTTAGGATTAACAAGAACCTTATCGTCCCGCCGGATCTCGCCTCATCCGGGTACATGACCGTGCGCAACGGCAACGGGGAGCTGTCCGAGGTTCAATACGCCAGCTGGAGCATGGACGATCAAGGCACCCCTAACGACCATGCAGACGACGAGGTAGTCTTCGTGCTGGCCGGGAAACCGGCCGACCTGGACAGGAAGCTGGCGAACGTCGCTGGCAACGCCGAAGCCTACGTCCATATCGGCCCCACCAGCGAGTACAAGGGCATACCCTATTACCTGAGCCGCCTGAACAACCTTGTGAGAACCTTCGCCTCCTCAATGAATTTCGGCGAGGATACGGACGGCAGCGCGCTCAACGGCGTCATAGGCCATGTGGACGGCTACAACCTTAAAGGCGAGCACGGGGACGACCCGGGCGAGCCGACGCTGTTCTTCACCTACATGCGGCCCGACGGAACCTATGTGCACGCCTATGACCACGCGCCGGGAAGCTGGGATTATTTAAACATCAAAGGCAACAACTTCGTCCTCAACGATATAATCCTTGACGACCCCGACATGATGAACGCCGCCGAGTACGAGACGGCGGGCGTCGACGATAACCGCGTCATCCTCTCTATGCTGCGGATAAACCAGGACAACAAGCTCTTCAAAGAGGGGCGGCTGCAGGATTTCATCATCGGAATGACGACGGAGCTGGGCATAGACGTTAAAGAGGCGACGAACTTCGAGCTCAACTACAATTCCCTCACCGTCCAAACGGATAACCACCGCATGTCCGTGTCCGGCGTGGACATTAACGAGGAAATGACCAACATGATGCGCTTTAACCAGCAGTTCGTGGCCGCCTCCCGGCTCATCAACGTCATCGACGACATCTACAGCACGCTGGTTAATAGGCTGGGGGTGCTGTAAGGGCGGCCGCTGGAGCCTGGAACCTGGAACCTGGAGCCTGGAACCTGGATGGTTACTTGTAAAAAAGGCGGCGGCTGGTTTTCGTAGGGGCGAACTGTGTTTGCCCACTGTGTTGGCCCGCCTTACGGCGGCTTGGCGAAATTTCGTAGGGGCGATTATTAATCGCCCGCTGTCCGTAGGGGCGGCGTCATGCCGCCTGCTAGAGCCTGGAACCTGGAACCTGGAGCCTGGAAGGTTACTTGTAACTATGGCGGCGGCTGGTTGTCGTAGGGGCGCTTATTATTCGCCCGCTGGAATCTGGAGCCTGGAGCCTGGAACCTGGATGGTTACTTGTAAAAAAGGCGGCGGCCGGTTTTCGTAGGGGCGATTATTAATCGCCTGCTGTCCGTAGGGGCGGCGTCATGCCGCCCGCTAGAGCCTGGAGCCTGGAACCTGGATGGTTACTTGTAAAAAAGGCGGCGGCTGGTTTTCGTAGGGGCGATTATTAA